>CABRWN010000009.1 GCA_902474645.1 uncultured Collinsella sp. | reverse complement strand
AGCTGCGGGAACGGCCTATTCGCTTAATGTGTTCGGCTGAGATCGGAAATCAACCCTTTAAATGCACTAATATTGGAGACGTGATGTCTTGCTCTTACGGGTCTCAAGCAGAATGGGGCAGTGATGGCTCAACCCAAGATTCTTCTCACACGCATCGATGATCGGTTTATTTACGGGCAAGACGTTGAGCTGTGGAATGAGGCGGTTGGTTCCAACCTCGTCCTGATCGTTAACGACGAGATTGCGGCGGATTCGCGCAAGTGGGCGCCTATGAGGGTCGCGGCGCCCGAGGGCGTGTGGACACGGTTTTTCTCGGTGCAAAGGACTATCGACATCATTCATACCGCAACGCCGCGCCAATGGATTCTGATCATGGTGGCCTCACCCGCCGATGCGCTCGCGCTGGTTAAGGGCGGTGTGCCAATAACCAAGATCAGCATTGGCCATATGCAGGCAGGGGAGGGCAAGCGCCCCATAACGCCCGCCGTTGCCGTAGACGATACGGACATCGCTGCCTTCAAAGAGCTACAAGAACTCGGCATAGAGCTAGAAATCCGTTACCTCCCCAGCTCCAACCCCGACCCCATCCAACTAGTCATTTAAGAACGTCCCCAATGACTAGGTAGAAAAACGCCCGTCGGCGTTGGTGTCGGCGGGCGTTGCTGTGCGATATGTTGCATTGTGGGCTTAGTGCCTCATAAAGTGGTATTCGATCACATTGCTGTAGGGGTGACCCGGGCCCACAATGCCCTGCGGGAACAACGGCTGGTGCGGCGTGTCGGGGTACATCTCTGCCTCGAGGGCAAAGCCGGCGCCCCAGCCATAGTTGGCATCGTCCTTGGCGTGCTCGTCGCCCAGCCAGTTGCCGGTGTAGAGCTGCACGCCCGGGGCGGTGGTGTAGTAGTCCAGCTCACGACCGGTCCACATCTCCTCGACGTGTATCGCGCGGCGCAGATTACGGCCGTACTGATAGCCATCGATACACAGGTGGTGGTAGCCGCGTGCTTGCTTAATCTGCGGGTCGTCGGCTTCCATGCCGGGAGCGACGGGGCGCAGCTCACGGAAGTCAAACGGCGTGCCCTCGACCGGAGCGATCTCGCCGGTGGGGATGTTCTGGTCGTTGATGGGCAGGTAGTGGGCAGCGTTAGCGACAAAGAAGTGCTCGCAGTCCATGCCGGCGTTATGGCCGGCAAGGTTAAAGTACGTGTGGTTGGTCATGGACACGTAGGTGGCGCGGTCGCTCTTGCAGCCATACTCGATGCGAAAGACGCCGGTGCGTGTAACGGTAAACACGGCCGTAAAGGTGCGGTTGCCGGGAAGGCCCAGCTCGCCATCCTCAAGCGAGGTGGTCATGCGCACGGCATTGTGGACCTCGTCGAGCTCAACGTCCCACACGCGCTTGTGCAGGCCGTGCTCAAGATCGCTGTGTAGGTTGTTGGCGCCTTCGTTGGCCGGCATATGCCAGTCCGTGCCGGCGATGGTGATCGTGGCGCCCGCGGTGCGGTTTGCAACGGGGCCGATGGTCGCGCCAAAGCAGGCGGGGTTGTCAAAGTAATCCTCGAGTTTATCGAAGCCCAGCACCACATCGCGCACGTTGCCGGGGATGTCGGGTACGTCGATGCCCAACACGGTGGCGCCATAGTCCATAATGCGAACGCAGATCTCGGGCCCGTTGAGGGTGTAACGATGAACGGGGGTACCGCACGGCGCGGTGCCGAAAAGCTCGGAAGTGATCATTTGGTTCCTAACATCGAGGTATTTCCGACAAACTGTAGCGCGAACAGGCGAGATTATCACTACACCCCACTAAAGCAGGGGGTATTTTTCTCAAAAAAGTGATGATTGGAGCTGCGCGGGCGTTCATTTTTGACGCGTACGAGTCTGATACAATTTGTTCGTTACTGTTTGAATGATATGCGCGCAAAGAACGGCGAGGATTCATCGTGATTAAGGCAGAGCGACAGGATAAGGTTCGTCAGCTGCTTGAGGAGCAGGGCACGGTCTCGGTTAAAGAGATTTCTGATGCGTTAGGTGTCTCAGATATGACGATTCGTCGTGACCTTGAGGAGCTTGCGAGCCTGGGCGAGATCGAGCGCGTGCACGGCGGAGCCCGCAGTGCACAGGGCCGTCCTCACGCTATGTTGCGCCACGAGTATTCGCACAGCGAAAAGCGCACTAAGCATGCCGAGGAAAAGCTGCAGATTGCGCGCCGCGCTGTGGAGCTTATCGAGGAAGGCTCGACCATCTTTTTGGGTACGGGCACCACGGTTGAGCAGATGGCCTCGATACTGCCGGCGTGCCGCCTGCGCATTGTGACCAATTCGCTTTCGGTGTTTAACCTGCTCGAGGCGCGCGAAGACTGCGACCTGTGTCTCGTGGGCGGTATGTACCGTCGCCGCACCGCCGCTTTTGTGGGACCAACGGCCGAGGATACCCTGCGTGCGCTGGGCATCGATGCGGCGTTTATCGGCGCCAACGGTATTCTGGATGGCGACGTGTCTACGTCCAACATGGACGAGGGCCGTATCCAGCAGCTCGCCTTTAGCAAGGCCGACTCGCGCTATCTGATCGCCGACTCCAGCAAGATCGGCAAGCGCGACTTCTACACCTTCTGCCGCCTGGACAATTTGGACGCCGTGGTGTGCGAGCCGGGTATTACCGCCGAGGATCGCGCCGCCATCGAGGAGCACACGCAGATCATTTGCTAGCTAACACTGCAGGCGATACTTCTGCCCCTGCTGGCGCGGGGATTATCGCTTCACAATGACGCGCAAATAATTTTGGGCAACAAGGATGAGGCTATTCTGGGATATGACTAGACTCCGTATTTCGTCTTTATGTCCCTTGAGAATGAATCGTAGTCTTCATAGAGCCCCTCTCTGCTTTCATCCTCGGCGTGGCTTACACGTTCAAGGAGCTTATCCTTTGGAGCCTCTTTTGTTATTGCGGCCTCGCTATCGGGTATTGTGGATTGCAAGAATAGTTCTAGAGCATGGACGTCTTTGAGTATGTAGCCCGTCGAACGACCCGCCCCTGTTTTTTCGATTGCGCTGCAACTAACAAGCTGACTGAGGGTTCGTTTAACGGTAACCTCGCTGATATCGGGGCAGTTGGATCGGATATCTGATTTCTTAATGACGCCGGGTCTCTGTTGAAATAGAACGGCGATGCGCGCTTGCTTCGACATGGGACGAGTGCTTGATTCAATTAAGGTACGCTGTTCGAGCTGTCGGTAGGCGGCCAGGGTTGTTCCGAGCATGAAACGGATAAAGGGTGCTTCGGTGTTTTGATTTTCATTCCATCCAGTGGAGCTTGCAGCGAGGGCGTTGTAGTAAAGCGCTTTGTTGTCTTCAATAAGTCGTTCGATGCTGATGTAACGCGCAACGTCGTATCCAGTCTTTTCGAGCAGCAGCGTTGTAAGGAGCCGGCTCATCCTGCCATTGCCATCGTTGAAGGGATGAATACTGACAAAATCGAAGATAAAGCGGAGCGATATAAGGAGGGGATCGCAAACTTGGCGAGATAAAGCATCGTTGAGGGACTGGCAGGCTTCTTTAATAAGTCCCGGGGTTGCTAGAGCCGAAGGGGGCCTAAAGCGCACAAATCGATTACCTTGATCGTCAATGGAGACGATTTCGTTATCGCTATCCTTCCAATGGCCTCCATACGAGATTGCTGTGTGCGCCATGAGGTCACGATGCAACTGCAGAATGACCGATGGCGTTACGGGAATGGAATCGTGTTGCTCGTGAATAAGCGACAGCACATCTCGGTATCCAGCGATTTCTTCCTCTGCGCGGGAGCTTGGCTTGGCGGAATACGCCATGATTGCTTTGAGTCTTTTTTGGGTGGTAACAATTCCTTCAAGTCCGTTGGAGGATTGGGTGCTTTGGATCTTAGCTTCCTCCATAAGGGACGATAGGAGTTCGGGTTTGACTTGACTCAGAACAAGCTGTCGGCCTTTATGCTCGCGTATCGAGAGGAGGAGGTTGGTGATTGGAGTTGCTTCGAGTTCCGCTGGGACTGTGGCGTAATCGAACTGGCGCATGTGGCTCCTTTCGGTATCACGAACATACTTTCGATATCATAATACCATTAAATGATACCGAAAGTATGTTCGTGATACCGAAAACTAGAAACCATGCTTCATAACTGCTTGGAAAGTTTGGATTTGACTATCTTATTGTCTTGATCTGTAACAGGTAGACGGTCGAAAGTGGGCTACGTGTTACAGATTTAGACATTTCTGCTCGGGCGTTCTGTTTGTCTCGATCTGTAACAACTGGGGCCGAAAATCCCTGCTAGATGTTACAGATCGAGACAAATGATTCGCTCGGGCTCACCAAAAACAAAAAGGCCGCATGCGAACCCGTGGAGGGATTCGTATGCGGCCGACAGGGGGTATGCGGCAAAAGTTAGGCCATGAGCAGGCCAGTCTCCGCGACGTTCTTGTACCAGTACGCGCTCGCCTTGGGATAGCGCTTCTGGGTCTCAAAGTCGATGTAGAACAGGCCATAGCGCTTGTTGTAGCCGTTGGTCCAGGAGAACTGGTCCTGTAGCGACCACACAAAGTAGCCGTCGACGTTCACGCCGCCGTCGATCGCCTTGAGGATCCACGCGAGATGCTGACGCATGTAGTCGATGCGAGGGGCGTCGTCGATAAAGCCATCCTCGAAGTCGTCCTTATAGCCCATGCCGTTCTCGGTGATGTAGATCTTCTTGTAGTTGGGGTAATCGTTCTTAATGCGGAGCAGCAGGTCGTACAGGCCCTCGGGATAGATGATCCAGTCCCAATCGGTGGTGGGTACGTCTTCGCGCACGCATGACTCGCCCACGCCCTTGAGGAACCAGCGCGAGGAGCCCTTGTCGCCGGTGCCATTGTGGTTGATGTCGTTTTCGCCCTCGGCGGCACGCAGGAACTGGCACTTGTAGGTGTTGACGCCCAGGCAATCGTTGTAGGGGAGCGCGGCGGTCAGCGCGGCGATGTCCTCGTCGCGGACGTCGAGCTCGCCGCCGGCGATATGGGCCAGCTTGGTCGCAGCCTCCATGGTGTCGGCTGCATAGTGGCCGCGGAAGGTGGCGTCGAGTACCCAGCGGTTGTTGATGACGTCGGCCATGCGAGCTGCCTCGCAGTCGGCGGCGTTGTTGGGGTCGAGGGGATACTTGGGCTCCAGGTTCTGGACAATGCCGATCTCGCCCTCAAAGCCGCCCTCGTGGAAGGCGACGACGGCTTTGGCATGGGCCACCATCATGTTGTGCATAAGCTGGAAGGCCTTGTCCAGGCGATACTTCTCGCCGTGCGGCCAGTTGCCGACGATAAAGCTGCCCTCGGCGGTTGCGGGAATCTCGTTAAAGGTAAACCAGTGCTTGACCTCGGTGAACTCGGCAAAGCAGAACTTGGCGTACTCGACAAAGGCGTCGATCGTCGTGCGCGTCAGGAAGCCCTCGCCGCCGTTCTGGTAAAAGGCCTCGGGCGTATCGAAGTGATCGAGCGTGACATAGGGGATAACGCCGGCTTTATTGCAGGTGGCAAAGAGCTCGTGATAGAAGGCAACACCCTCGGGGTTGATCTCGCCAGTACCGTTGGGGAAGATGCGGCTCCAAGCGATGGAGACACGAATGCCGTTAATGCCAAAACGCTGGCACAGGTCGATATCGACCGGATACTTGTTGTAGAAATCACTTGCGGGGTCGGGGGAGAAGCGACCCTGAGCAGCCAGGAAATCGTCCCAGGGCACTTTGCCCTTGCCGTGCGTGCGGGTCTCGCCCTCAACCTGGTAAGCGGCGGTGGCGCCGCCAAATACAAAGCCGTCGGGGAACTGCATGGGATTGGTCATGAGTCATCCTTTCTGTGGGATACGAATAGGGAGAGGTGCCCGAACTGGGGATTCGGGCACCAACAGAGGGAGGTAACTAGTCGAGGTTCTCGCGGAGCCACTTGATGGCGCCGGCGGGGTCGCGGGTAAGGTCGATATATTCCTTGCCGCGCGGGGCGAGCAGCTTAATGCCCAGGCGATCGGTGTCGGCCTTCATGTCGTTGTAGTAGCTACGGACCTGCGGGGCAAGCACGATAACGTCGTACTGATCCATGATGGCAGTGTGCTGGCCATAGGCGCCTGCGGAGGAAGCGATGTTCTCTCCGGTCTGTGCGGCACCTTCCTTGATGGCGTTGGCGAGCATGGCAGAGGTGCCGGCGCCGGCGCACAGGACGAGGACCTTCAGGCCATCGACATCCTTCTTGGCGGATGCATCGGCAGCGGGCTCGGGCTGATCGACGACAGGCTTGTTGTCGGCGGCGGCAACAGTCGTCTCGACGGAAGCGGTAGCCTGCTCGACAGCGGGCGCAGGGGCGTTGGCGGCGATGGCAGCGGCACCATCGGACTCGAGACCCAGCTCGGCGGCGCGCTCGGCCTCCTGGTCGCAGAGCAGCTTATCGTATGCCTTCAAGAACGGCAGGTAGAGGATGGCGTCCAGCAAGATGATGATCGCGACAAATACCAGGGCGATAAGCTGGAAGTTCGTGGTGATGAAGATGCCGATGGGGGCAGGGGTAGCCCAAGGCACCACGAAGGAGAAGCCGTTCATGCCCACGTTATCGATAAAGAACTTGGCAACACTCACGTTGACGCAACCGGCGGCAACAAAGGGGATGAGCATGTAGGGGTTAAGGATCATCGGCGCGCCAAAGAGCAGCGGTTCGTTGACGGCGAAGGCAACAGGAACAATCGAGGCCTTACCGACGGCCTTGAGCTGCTTGGACTTCATAAAGAGAATCAGCAGAAGCGGCACGATGAACGTGGCGCCGGTGCCGCCGAACTCACCCACGAGCGACATGTTAAAGGTGAGGGAGTGGGCGGGGTGGCCACCGGCCAGCAGAACCTGCAGGTTCTCGGCCTGGTTGGCAAGACGGATGGGGTCGATGCCCGGCTGGACGATCGAGGGGCCGTGGACGCCGATAAACCAGAAGAACGCGGTGGCTGCCTGGATAAGGATAAGGCCAGGATAGGTTTCTGCAGCGGTGAAGAGCGGGGAGAGCAGTTTGATAAGCAGCTCGGAGAACGGAACGCCCATGAGGTTGCGCACGACGACATCGATGATGCCGCAGATGATGACAGCACCGCCAAAGGGGATGATGTCGCGGAAGTTCTGAGCGATGGCGCCCGGGACCTCCTTAGGCAGCTTAATGGTCAGATCGCGCGAGACGCAGAACTTATAGACCCACACGGTAATGAACGCGGCGATATAGGCCGAGAACAGACCGCGCGTGCCCATGCTGGTGCAATCGAAGACCGAAAGCTCGGAGCCGTTGAACTTGGTGGTGAACTGCGTAACAGCGAGCAGCAGCATGCTGCACTGGGCGGCAACCATGGTGGAGCCGTCGTTGAGCACCTTGCCGGCGGGCATGCGACGGTTCATGGAAGCCGTAAAGTTCTTGGCGGTGGTGCCGGCAACCATGATGCCCATGACGCCCATGGTGAAGTTGTACAGCTTGTTGCACCAGTCGATGAGCGGCTGGGGCAACGTGATTCCAACTACGCCGGGAAGGGTGGCGATCAGCAGAAAGATCGAAGAGGTAAGGACGATGGGCATGCACCCAAGGAATCCGTCTTTGATGGCCTGGAGGTAGATGTTTCTCGAGATCTTCTCGAAGAACGGTTGATGCTTTTCGAGCATCTTTACGATGGCGTCCATAGAGCTCCTTTGCTACTTGATGCGCGATGCATGTGGATGGAACTGGTCGTCGATGGATGGTCAGGACTGCCCGGAAACCTTCCTGCTTAAGGAAGGCATTGCGAAATGACAACGTTGTCATTTCGTTAATGACAACGTAAGACATTTTTGGAAGAGCAACAAGGATATACGGGTGAGCGGTCGATATTGTCCGGTAAACGGTTGATTTGTCAGTCGGGCAGGTAGTGTATGCTAGAACGCAAAAAGCAAGCGATGCAAAACCGACTGGAGAAGTAGTGGCAACGATGGACAAGAAAAATGTCTCAATGAACGATGTGGCGATTGCTGCGGGTGTTTCTCTCAAGACGGTTTCGCGTGTGATCAACGAGCCCGATAGCGTGCGAGAGTCGACACGCGATAAGGTTCATTCCGCAATGGAGGCGCTCGGGTTTCGAACCAACTTTGCCGCGCGTTCGCTCAAGTTGGGCCGTTACGGGTGCATTGGCGTGGTGCTGTTCCACTTGTCGGGCGGTGCCGTGGACATGATTGACGGTATCGCAGATGCCGCCGAAGAACGCGGCTTTGCGCTCACGATGATCAAAAAGCGGGCGGGGGAGAAGATGACCCTTGCCGAAGCGGCGCGTAGGATGTCGCAGCTGCCTGTTGATGGCATGATCTTCAACCTGCGTCAGATGGTCGATGACTTTGATACTTTTGAGGCACCGAAAGACCTCAAGACGGTGATTATCACACCGATGGAACATCCTACCTGCTCCACCGTCAGTGACGACCAAGAGGGCGGCGCGCGCATGGCGTGCGAGTACTTCTTGAACCACGGGCATAAAAACGTGTACTTCGTCTCTGGTAAGAAAGAGTCGTTGTCGAGCCAGTGCCGTATGAAAGGTTGGCGTGCGGCACTCGAGGCGCGTGGCATTGAGCCGCCCGAGCCTCTGCAAGGCGATTGGAATGCGGATAGTGGCTATGCCGCGGGCCTTGTGCTTGCCGATAAGCCCGATTGCACGGCGGTCCTCGCTGCTAACGACTGCATGGCAAACGGCGTGATGATGGCTCTACGTGACAAAGGGCTCAGTGTGCCCAATGATGTGTCCGTGATCGGCTTCGACGATGAGCTCTATAAGACGATTCCCAACTCGATTCTGACGTCGGTGAAGTTTCGCCACCGCGAGCTGGGCGTCCGTGCGCTCAACGAGGTCGTCGCGGGTCTGGAAGCTCCGAGCTCCAGAAGCCGTACGCTCGTCTCGGGCGTGTTGGTCGAGCGTTCCAGCGTAAAGGACTTGCGGGCGTAGACGTGCTCGGCCTATTCCGTTTGTCTCGATCTGTAACAACTAGACGGTCAAAAGTGGTCTACATGTTACAGATTGAGATTTTCGGCTTGGCCTGTGCGTTCATCTCGATCTGTAACAGCTAGGACCGAAAAACTCGGCTAGATGTTACAGATTGAGATGAACAGGAGGACGGGTGCGGTCTAAACAAAATGGCCCGCGCATCACACATCGATGCACGGGCCATTTATTGTCTGCAAGCGGCAGGTGGTGTCAGCGTCTTATGCCTCGAGGTTTTCCTCGATCCAGGCGACGGCACCCTTGGGATCCTTAGTGAGGTCGATGTACTGTTTGCCCTTGGGCGACAGCAGCGTGATGCCCAGGCGGTCGGTGTCGGCCTTCATCTCGTTGTAATAGGTGCGAACCTGCGGAGCCAGGACGATGACGTTGTACTGGTCCATGATGGCGTAGTGGCTGCCGTAGGCACCGGCGTTGGCGGTAATGTCGATGCCCAGCTCGTCGGCGCCTTCCTTAAGCGCGTTGGCGAGCAGTGCAGAGGTGCCGGCGCCAGCGCACAGAACCAGAACCCTCAGATCCTTGCCCTTAAGGGCGGACGGAGCTGCGGAGGCCTCAGTGGCAGAAGCGGTCTCGACAACAGGAGCCTCAACGGCGGGGGCGGCAGCGGTCTTGACGGCCTTGGTCTCCTCGGCCTCTTCTTCGGCCAGGGTCTCGGCCTCCTGCTTGCACAGGACGTTGTCGTAGGCCTTGCAGAACGGGTAGTAGATCAAGAAGTCAACGACCAGCAGGACGACAACCAGGACCAGAGAGATCGGCTGGAAGTTGGTGTCGATGAAGGTGCCGATCGGTCCGGGGAGTGCCCACGGCATGGCATAGATAAAGCCGTTCATGCCCAAAAAGTCGATGAAGAACTTACCAATGAGGACGTTGGCCACGGGGGCAAACAGGAACGGGATCAGGAAGTACGGGTTGAGGATGATGGGCGCGGCGAACAGCAGCGGCTCGTTGACGGCGAACATCACGGGCACGACAGAGGCTTTGCCGACGGCCTTGAGCTGCTTGGAGCGCATAAAGAGCAGGAAGATGATCGGGACAATGAACGTGGCGCCGGTGCCGCCGAGTTCGCCGATGTAGTTACCGAAGTTTTCGGTCAGGGCGAGGGCGGGGTGACCGCCGGCCTGCAGCGTGGCGAGGTTGGTGGTGATGTTGCCAAACAGCGCGGCGTTGAGGGCAGGCTTAACGACCGAGGGGCCGTGGATGCCCATGAACCAGAACAGCGGGATCATGAACCAGATGAGGGCGAGGCCGGCGTAGGAATCGGCAGCGGCGAACAGCGGGCTCACCAGCGTGGAGATGACGTTGGCAAACGGGACGGCCAAGCAGGTGCGGCAGATAACGTCGATGACGGCGACAAACAGGATGGAGAAGCTGAAGGCGAAGATGTCGCGGAAGTTCTGGGCGATGGCGCCGGGGACTTCTTTGGGCAGCTTGATGGTGATGTCTCGCTTAATGCAGAAGGCATAGATGTTGACCGTGGCAAATGCGGCGACAAAGGAGCTCAGCAGGCCCTTGGTGCCCATGTTGTCGGTAAAGAACACCGAGACATCGGCGCCGTCGATCTTGGCACTCGTCTGGGTAACGGCCAAGATGAGCATAGCGCACATGGCGGCGACCATGGTGCTCGTGGCGTTGATGGCCTTGCCGGCAGGCATGCGGCGGTTCTTGGAGCCGGTCAGCGCGCTTGCGGTGGTGCCGGCGACCATGATGCCCACGACGCCCATCGTGAAGTTGTAAACCTTGTTGCAGAAGTTCACGACGTCGACGTTCCACCAGTCGGGCAGCGTAAAGCCGCCGACCGTGGCGACAACGCCCGGCAGGGTCGAAATAAGCAGGAAGACAGAAGAAGACAGGATAATGGGCATTGCTGCCAAAAAGCCGTCTTTAATGGCCTGAAGGTAGATGTTCTTAGAGACCTTGTCGAAGTACGGCTGACCTTTCTCCAAGAACTTAACGATCGATTCCATAGTTCACGCTCCTCTTTGCATGAAATCTTAATGGCATGGACGTTGAAAACCTATATGGTCTCCCGCTTGCTAAAAGCCCGGGTGCAGGCGGGGCCGGTCCCAGGGGGAGAGAGGGGAGCGGCTGGGTTTGTATCGCATAGGGCCGCTCCCTTCTCGGGGGAAAGCGAGGCGATGCGCTACTGCGCGTCCGCCATAGTGTCGGCGAGCTCCTTGTACCAGAGTGCCGACTGCTTGATGTAGCGTTTTTGCGTGTCGAAGTCGATGTAGAACAGGCCGTAGCGCTTGTTATAGCCATTGGCCCACGAGAACTGGTCCTGCAGGCTCCAGATAAAGTAGCCCTGGACGTCGACGCCCTCGGCGCGCGCCTGGAGCACCTTCTCCATGTGCTGGTCGACAAAGTCGATGCGCTCGGGATCGGCGACGATGCCGTTTGCGTCGGGCTCGGGGTCCTTGTGGCCCAGGCCGTTTTCGGTGATATAGATGACGGGGAGGTTGGGATAGGTGGCGCTGATGTGCTTGAGCGTGTCGTAGAGGCCTTGCGGGTAGATGAGCCAATCCCAGTCGGTGGTGGGGATACCCGGCATATCGACCTGCTGCCCGACGCCCTTAAACTTAAAGCACGAGGTGCCCTTGTCTCCGGTGCCGTTAAAGCTGTTGGTTGACTCGCCATCGTAGGCGGCGATAAACGCCGACTGATAGTAGTTGAGGCCGAACATATCGTTGCGGGGCGCCGCCTTGGCGAGCTCCTCCATGTCGCTGTCCTCAACCGTAAGTGTGGCGTTGTTGGCACGCAGAATCTCGTTGATGAGTGAGAGGGTGCGCGCGGAGTAGTGACCCAGGAAGGCGCCGTCCATGATGAAGTCGGTGTAGAAGGCGTTGTACAGGTCGGCGGCGTGCTGGTCGGCGGGCGAGTCGGTGGCAGGATATGCCGGCGTCAGGACGTTGACCATGCCAATGCGTCCGCCCAGGTGCTCGGTCTCGTCAAGATCCTTATACAGGTTGACGGCGCGGGCGTGGGCAACGAGCTCGTTGTGCTGGCTCTGGATGCCGCTCGTCACATCAAAGTGATGGTTGGGCGGGAAGTTGCCTTGGATGTATTGGGAGTGCGAGAGGCTGATGAGCTCGTTGATGGTGAACCAATTCTTGACCTCGCGGAACTCGCGGAAGCAGAACTCGGCATAGCGCACATAGGCGTCGACGGTCTTGCGGTTGAGCCAGTCGCCCTGGTTGAACAGGGCGGCGGGGGAGTCAAAGTGATGCAGGGACACATAGGGCTCGACGCCATACTTTTTGCAGCAGGCGAACAGCTCGTGGTAGTGCTTAACGCCCTCGGCGAGGGGTTCGGCATCGTCGCCGTTGGGGAAGATGCGGGTCCAGGCGATGGACACACGAATGGCGTTGAGTCCATGCTCGGCAGAAAGGCGGATATCCTCCTCGTAGCGGTTGTAGAAATCACTGGCCGGGTCGGGCAAAAAGCGACCCTGGGCGACAAGGTAATCGTCCCACATGGTCTTACCCTTGCCTGCCACCTTCGTGGAACCTTCCGTTTGGTACGCGGCGGTTGCGGCGCCCCAAACAAAGCCCTTCGGCAGCTGCTGTACGCGGTTTAGCAAAGACATATGCATACACCCTCTCGTCTCGCCGTTCGATATTGTGCGTTTGCGCTCAGGAGGCTCCCTGGTTAGCGTTCAGCGGTGAAAAAGCCCGATAAACACTATCTTAAAATGATTAGAACCAAAATGAGCACGTGAATATTTGACAATGAGCACGTTAACATCCGGCTGGGATGTATAGAAACAAAACAACTTCAAACAGCCGCGAACGGTTGTATTTGTTCGGTAAGCGGTTTTGATTGACAGAAGTTTTCATGTTGTGGTATATGGCTCGGGTATCATGAGCACGTTATCAATGTATGTACGATGCGCCATGGGCGCGGGGAATAGTTGGGAAGCAGGTTAGCGTGGAAGGCATGGATCAGCAGACAAGGAATGGTCGTTCGGCGAGCGCGGCAGAGGTTGCGGCGCTCGCTGGCGTGAGCCGCCAGACTGTGTCTCGCGTGGTCAACGGTATGCCCAACGTGACGGAAAAGACGCGCAAGCGTGTGCTGGCCGCCATGGAAGAGCTGGGCTTTCGTCCCAATTTTGCTGGAGCGGCGTTGCGCGGCGGGTCGTATCGTTCTATTGGCCTGTGCATGTACAACATCACACGTGTCGGTAACCTGGCGACGCTCGAGGGTATCATGCAAGCGGCGCGCGAGCACGATTTTGCCGTCACTATGATCGAGATGGGCGGCGACAAGCCCTATGCACTTGCCGATGCCTCGCGCCGCATGGTCGAGCGACCCGTCGACGGCATGATTCTCAACATGAACCGCATGGCTCCCGATTTTGAGGAGTTTGTTCCCCAGCCGGGAGTGCGAACGGTCATCCTGTCCATGTATGCGCATCCGCGCTGCACGACGATCGACTCCGACCAGTATGGTTCGTGCGAGCTGTTGACCAATTATCTGCTGGAACATGGTCACTCGAATATGCGGTTTGTGGCGGGTCCGGAAAACTCGATTTCCTCGCGTTTTCGTGAGGCCGGTTGGCGCGATACGCTGGGTCGTGCTCATGTCGATGCCGCTCCGATGCTGCGTGGCGATTGGAGTGCGGACAGTGGGTACGCCATGGGCGAGCGGATTGCGGCCGAGGTGCTTGCCGGCGGGTCGCAGGCGCCGACTGCCGTGCTTGCGGCAAATGACCAGATGGCGCTGGGCGTTATCGCCGCGCTCGAGAACGCGGGCCTGTCCGTGCCCGACGACGTGAGCGTGGTTGGTATCGACGACGCACTCGAGGGACTTGTTCCTCACAATCGACTGACGACGCTGCGATTTGATTTGCGCGGTGTCGGTAAGCTTGCGTTTGAGGCGGCGATTGGAGAGAGCTCGTCTATCGAGGCGATTCATGTGCCGAGTACGCTGGTCGAACGCTCGACTGTTAGGGACATACGGGGTTAGGTCCTACTCCGTTTGTCTCGATTTGTAACAGGTAGACGGTCAAAAGCGGGCTACGTGTTACAGATTTAGATTCTTCGGAAAGAGCAATCCTGTTCGTCTCAATCTGTAACAGCTAGGACCAAAAAACTCGGCTAGATGTTACAGATCGAGACAAACGGCTCCCGACCAGCCCAAAAACAAAAAGACCGGGGGCGGCGCGCCGTGTGACGTGCCACCCCCGGCTGAGAAATGGGGGACAGGTTATGTGGGCGGTGCAACTCCGCCAACCGCTCGTCGCAAGCCGCTAGTCCAGACGACGGGTTTGCGCCACGTGCTTATACCAGTATGCGCTTGCCTTGGGTGTGCGCTTTTGGGTTTCAAAGTCAACGTAGAAGAAGCCGTAACGCTTGTTGTAACCGTTGGTCCAGGAGAACTGATCCTGCAGGCTCCACAGGAAGTAGCCGCCTACGTTGACGCCAACCTCCATGGCCTTGAGCAACCAGCGCAGGTGCTGCTCGATGTAGTCGATGCGCGGCTGGTCGTCCACAAAACCGTCCTTGTAGGGGTCCTTGTAGCCCATGCCGTTCTCGGTGATGAAGATCTGCTTGTAGTTGGGGTAGCGCTGCTTAATGTAGACGAGCAGATCGAACAGGCCCTCGGGATAGATGATCCAGTCCCAGTCGGTGGTGGGGATACCAGGCTTGTTCACATGCTCGCCAATACCCTTAACGCGCCAGCGGCCGGTGCCCTTCTCGCCCGTACCGTTGTGGTGCAGGTCGTTCTCGCCATCGTAAGCCTTCAAGAAGCGGCACTGGTAGTTGTTAACGCCCAGGTAGTCGTTGTAGAGCGCGGCCTCGCGCATGATTTCCAGATCCTCGTCTAGGATCTCGATGGTGCCGCCCGAGACGGCAGCCAGGCGGTTGGCGCACTCGAGGGTGTCGGGCGCATAGTCGCCGCGGAAGGTGGCGTCGAGCAAGAACTGGTTTTGCAGCACGTGCTCGTTGTTGGCGGCTTTGATGTCGGCGGGGTCGTTCTCGTTGAGCGGGTACTTAAACTCCAGCGACTGGATGACGCCGATTTTGCCCTTAAAGCCGCCGTTGTGGAAGGCCAGCACGGCCTTGGCGTGGGCGAGCATCATGTTGTGCTCGCACTGGAAGGCCTCGGCCAGATGCGCCTTGACGCCACCGGGGAAGGTGCCCTCGATGTAGGTGTTGGAGGCGTCGGCCCAGATCTCGTTAAAGGTGAACCAGTAGGTCACCTGGTCGGCGTACTCCTTAAAGCAGAAGGTGGCAAAGTCCACAAAGGCGTCGATGGTCTCGCGGTTGAGGAAGTCGCCCTTCTCAAAGAGGGGAAGCGGCGTGTCAAAGTGATGCAGCGTGACGAACGGCTCAACGTGGTGCTTGTGGCACTCGGCGAAGAGATCGTGGTAGAACTGGACGCCCTCGGGGTTGATTTCGCCGGTGCCGTTGGGGAAGATGCGGCTCCAGGCGATGGAGAGGCGAATGCCGTTGATGCCGAACTCCTCGCACAGCTCCAGGTCGACGGGGTACTGGTTGTAGAAGTCCGAAGCGGGATCGGGGGAGAAGCGCCCCTGGGCCTCCAGAAAGTCGTCCCAGGCAACCTTGCCCTTACCGTGAGTGCGGGTCTCGCCCTCTACCTGGTAGGCAGCGGTGGCGCCGCCAAAGACAAAGTCCTCGGGAAACTGCGCGGGCGGGTTGGTGACGCTAGCAGGATTAACGGACATGATGATCCAATCGTCTAAATCGAAGGGCCAGCCGGTCTTGGATGGTCGGCTGGCCCTGGGCGTTACTTACTTCGAAAGTTGCTCACTCACGAAGGCGAGAGACTTGTCGCCGTTCTGGGAGAGCTCGATGTACTGCTTGCCACGACAGGCGACGCACTTGTTGCCCACGCGCTCGCAGTCCTTCTGCAGGTCGGCCAGGTAGCTTGCGGCCTGCGGGGCCAGGACGACCAGGTCAAAGTCGGGGAGCATGTCAACGTGGTTGCCATAGGCCTCGGCAGCGGTCTCAAGATTGATGCCGCGCTCCTTGGCGGCCTTGGCCAGCGCGTTGGCGAGCAGGCCCGAGGTACCGCCACCCTGGCAGAGCACGAGCACGCGCTTGCCGTTGAGGTCACTGGCGGTCGTTGCCTCAGTGGCGACCGCGGCGGGAGCGGCGGGCGCGTCGGACTTCACGGCCTCGGCAGCAGCGCCGGCGGCAACGCTCTTGGCATCGGCCTTGCCCTGGAAGGCATCGTTGAGCTTGGCGGCCTTCTCGGCGTTCTTGGCGGCGAGCTCCTCCTGGGAAATCTCGGCCTCCTCAGCGCACTTCTGGGCGTCATAGGCACGGAAGAACGGATAGTACAGAACGAAGTCGACGACCAGGATAAGGGCGAGCATCACAAAGGCGAGCGGCTGGAAGCCCAGACCCATGATGGTGCCGATGGGGCCGGGGACAGTCCAAGGCAGGGTGTACATAAAGCCGTTCATGCCCAAGAAGTCGATAAAGATCTTGAGGATCCAGATGTTGGCGATCGGGGCAAAGACAAACGGGACAAAGAAGACGGGGTTGAGCACGATGGGCGCGGCGAACAGCAGCGGCTCGTTGACGGCAAAGCAGACGGGGACGATGGCGGCCTTACCGACGGCGCGCATCTCCTGAGACTTGGCCAGGAAGCAGAACATAAAGACCAGGACGAGCGTGGCGCCGGTGCCGCCCATGCAGACGACGAAGTACTGGGCACCCTGGGTCAGGACAGCGGAAGCGTGCTGGCCGGCCTGGAACGCAGCCAGGTTGTCGGTCATGTTGGCAACGAGGGCGGCGGCGATGGCGGGCTCGACGATCGAGGGGCCGTGGACGCCCACGAACCAGAAGAGGCTCATAGCGCCGTAGATCACAGCGAGGCCGATGTAGCCGTCGGCAGCGGTGAACAGGGGCTGGAACACCTGGATGACGCCCTGGGCAAAGCAGAAGCCAAAAGCAGCGCGGAAGGCGATGTCAAAGACCCAAAAGACGGTGATGCAGACGGAGAAGGGGATGATGTCCTTAAAGGTCTGCGAGATGTTGGGCGGAACCTGCTCGGGCATCTTGACGGTGATGTTGCGCTTAATGAAGAACTTGTAGATGATGCCGGTCACAAACGCAGCGATAAAGGCGGTCAGCAGGCCTTTGGAACCAAGGTAGGTGGTGTTGAAGCCGCTGGCAGCGTCCGTGGCGATCGTGTCGCTCGAAAGGAGCAAGAAGCCGATGATGGCCGCGCACATGCACGAGATGAAGTTGATCTGGTTGTTCTTGGGCAGATCGCGGTTCTGAGCGTCGGCGAAGTGCTTGGCCGTGGTGGCGGCACAGGCGATGGCCAGGATGCCCATGGAGTAGTTGTAGCACTTCCATAGGGCGTTGTTGATGTCATCGGGCCAGTAGAAACCCCAGATATTGGGAACCGAGGCTACCAGGCAGAAGATGGACGAGAAGATGATGATGGGGATGACGGAGATAAAACCGTCGCGGATCGCCTTGAGGTACTTGTTGCGGGCGATCGCGTTGAAAAAGGGCTGCCCCTTTTCAATGATGGCGATGAGTTGCTCCATGCAATGCTCCTAAGAGTCGGTGGGTTAACAACGATGGTAGCTTTTGGCGTTCGGTTGCCAAAATGTTGACGTTGCCATTTTGCGACACAAAAAAAGACGCGAACCGGTGGTTCCTGTGCCTGCGAACCGTCGATTCCTTATGCGTAAACGTTTGAGCCGCCCGGTGGCTCTGTGTTTGCACAATGGCAACGTTAACATTTGGACGACAAAAGCCGTTCGGGGAAGCAAAAATGTCGGTGAACGGTAGGTTTTGGGTGGTGAGCGTATGGTGGGGGAGGCGTTGGATATACTTGAAGGCGTTTCATTTGACTGCGTAGGGTGCCACCAATGGCATCGTCGACATAGAAAGATCGACCTATGGCCGCTGTTAAAAAATCGGTTTCCGTTAAGGACGTGGCGCGCCTAGCGGGCGTCTCGGAGCAGACGGTCTCGCGCACCGTGCACGATTCGCCCAGCGTGCGCCCCGAGACCAAGGAACGCGTGCGTGCTGCTATGCGCGAGCTGGGGTATCGCCCCAATTTTGCCGGTCGATCGCTGCGCCGTGGCAAGTTTAAGACCGTCGGCGTCGCCATGTTCAACATCACCGGTACCGGCAACCTCGACCGTATGGAGGGCTTTGCTGCTGCCGCCGACAAACACGGCTATGCCATCACCCTCACTAAAGTAGATGGACATCCGTATACCCTCGAGAGCGCATCGTCGCGCATGAGTGCACTGCCGGTGGACGGCATGGTTGTGATCATGAATCGCATGCCGGCGGACTTTGGCACCTTTGAGCCGCTGCCTGGTATGCAGACGGTGCTCGTTACCATGCTGGAGCACCCGCTGTGCTCGACGGTCGATAACGACCAGTTCGATTGCTCGCGCCAGGTGGTCGAGTACTTGCTGGGGCGGGCGCACAAAACCGTGCACTTTATCTCGTGTCCCGAGCGCTCGCTTTCGGGCATGCGGCGCGAGGAAGGCTGGCGCGAGACATTGCGTGCGCATGGCATTGAGCCTCCGCAGCTCGTGCGCGGCGATTGGACGGCACAGAGCGGGTATGCTGCCGGTCAGGCTCTGGCGGACGATCCGACCTGTACGGCCATTTATGCCTCCAACGATGCCATGGCATATGGCTGCATCCGTGGGCTCGAGTCGCGCGGGAAGCGCGTGCCCCAGGACGTGAGCGTGGTGGGTGTTGACGATAGTCTGGGCGATATCGTGCCCGATCGTCGCCTGACCACGGTGCGCTTTGACAACAAGCGCGTCGGCATGTGGGCGGTCGACAAGATTGCCGGCGCCGAGGGCGTTGAACCCGGTGTGGAGCACATGCTGATTCCCGGTGTGCTCGTAGAGGGCGATACGGTGCGCGATTTGCGTTAGGGTGCGGTCCTGTTTGGGTTGCCGCTAACTGTGTTCGATATTGTTTAAATTGGTTTAAAAACCGTTCACGGGCGAAAAGTGACCGTTCATAGCTCGAAATTACGTTTTGAGCTGTTCTATTTTGTTTGAATGTTATTGTTTCTGTCATACACAACGCAGCGCGTATGCCCGGACGCGATGCTCTCCATTGGTTCATATGTGAAAGGAACGCAACATGGCAACCAAAGAAGAAATCTCGATGGTTGGATTCGAGATTGTCGCATACGCAGGTGACGCCCAGACCGATCTGCTTGCAGCGCTCGATGCTGCTCGCGAGGGTGACTTTGAGAAGGCCGAGCAGCTGCACAAGGATGCCAGCGATGCGCTCATCGGTGCCCACGACACGCAGACCAAGCTGCTTTCGCAGGAGGCCGGCGGTGGCGAGATGGAGATGACCTTCATCATGGCTCACGCTCAGGACACTCTCATGACCACCATGATCCTGGAGAAGCAGACCCGCTTTACCATCGATGCCTACAAGCGCATCGCTGCGCTCGAGGCCAAGCTCGCCTAACGAGCCCGAACAACCAAGTTCCCTTCCAAAAGCCCTGCCGCACCCGCGACAGGGCTTTTTCTGTCCTCCTCCAAGTTGCGGTGAAATAAGGACTGAATAGGGGCCGGCGGGCGCAAAACAATCCCTATTCCACCGCAACTCATCCCGAGATAGTCATTGGGGACGTTCTTAAACGACTAGTCGTTGGGGACAGTCTTGGTGCGCTCCGTTGGTCCTCCCGTTCGATTTTTGCTCGGTGGGTATACTTCCTTTCGCATTAAACGCCGGAATGAGGAGGTATCCAAATGCCGGATAACGGGTCAATACAAAAAAGAGACGCGCACGAGATGGCTCATGGACGTCCTGTCCAGATAACCGAGCACACGACGGTAACCGAGCTGCAGCCCAGCCTGTCCGATGTCGTGTGCGCAAACAAAAAGCTGCAGATTGGCTTTATCGTTGCGCTCGTGGTACTGGCGCTGCTGTCGGGCTTTGTAGCTCGTCCGCATTTCGCCGATACCAAGACTTGGGACTCCACCATTGAGGTCATCGATCAAAAGAAGGGCAATGTTTTGGCGCTCACGACCTCGTGCGTCGCCCTATCTGCGGGTATCACTGCGCTGCCGGGCGATACGGGAACGCCGGTTGCCGAGCAGCTCGCTCAGCTTTCGGGTAACTTGGGCATCGTGCTTGCCGTGCTCTACCTCGAGAAATACCTGCTGACCATTTTGTGGTCGGTTGGCCTGGGCATCCTGATCCCGTTTGCGCTGGTGCTCTTTGCGGTGTCGCTCGGCATTCACGGGCGCTGGAGCACGAGCGCTGTCCTGCGCCGTGTGGCGACACGCGTGCTGGTGGTTGCCGTGATCGGTATGGCGCTTGTGCCCGCGAGCGTATGGGTGTCGCAGAAGGTCGATGAAACGTATCGCGTTAGTATCGAGCAAGCTGAGCAAAAGGCTGCGGACGCTGCGGATGCGGCCGACACCACGGACAAGTCAGCCGAGACCAACTCAAAATCGAACAAGAAAAAATCCGAGACCACGGCGTCCAAAAACGTGCTCGAGCAGTTGACTGATGGGGCATCGAGCCTTGTTACGTCGGTGACCAGCGGCGCCAAGCAGATGACCGATGAGATCGTGCGGCAGGTGACCGATCTGATTGAAGGCGTCATCGTGATGATCGTGACCTCGTGTGTGATTCCTCTACTGGTGCTCGTGGCGTTCCTGTGGCTAGGACACGTGCTGCTGGGGATCGATATCTCCGGTCCCGCGAACTATCTGACGGGTCGTTTCCTGAGCGCTCCGTCCAGACATGCCAAGAAGAGCGGGCAGTCTGAGTAGGCGGCAAAGCGATCTTTGGAAGATCAACCGTGAGAAGGGCGGACGAGACACGTTCTCGGCCGCCCTTTTGTTTGTTGAACACATGGTCGCTACGTCCGTGCCCAGTCCAAACGGTCAGCAATTTTCCGTGAACGGTATTTGTTCAAAAAAGAACAAAGATAAACAAATAGTTGTTGCAGTTACTGTTCGAATGTGTTCAAATAAACATGAACAGTGAAGAACCGCACATTCAGATGCCCGGACCTGAACGCGATTCAACACTTCCAAACAGAAACTACGCACCTGCGTATCTCTCAAGGAGGATGTCATGAGGGTTGTAATCGCTTCCGATGCCGACGGTATGTCGATGAAGGAGTCCATCAAGGAGATGCTCATCGCCGACGGTCACGAGGTCGTCGACTATTCCGAGACCCCTGCCGCGGACTTTGTCGATTCCGCGACCGCCGTTGCCAAGGACCTGCTGGAGCACAAGGATTCCCAGGGCTTTGCATTCGATAAGTACGGCGTCGGCTCCTATATGGCCGCCGTCAAGATCAAGGGCATGGTCGTCGCCAACATTTCCGACGAGCGTTCCGCTTACATGACCCGCGAGCACAACGGCTCGCGCATGGTCACCATGGGCCCGGGCGTTGTGGGCACCGAGGTCGCCAAGAAGATCGCCCGATGCTTCCTGCGTGCACAGTACGCCGGCGGCCGTCACCAGATCCGTGTCGACATGCTCAACAAGATGGCCTAACGAGAGCCACCGAGAACTCGAACTTCTACCTCAACTTGTGAATTCAGACGAAAGGACGTTCTGATGAAGAAGACCATCGCAATCGGTTGCGACCATATCGTTACGGACGAGAAGATCTATCTGGCCGACCGCCTGGAGCAGGCTGGCTACAAGGTGCTCGACTGCGGCACCTACAGCCACACCCGTACGCACTATCCCATCTACGGTAAGGCCGTGGGTGAGGCTGTTGCCAGCGGCAAGGCCGACTTTGGCGTGGCCCTGTGCGGCACCGGCATCGGCATCACCAACGCCGTCAACAAGGTTCCCGGCGCTCGCTGCGCTCTGGTCCGCGACATGACCTCTGCCCTGTATGCCCGTCGCGAGCTCAACGCCAACATCGTGGGCTTTGGCGGCAAGATCACCGGCGAGTTCCTGATGGCCGACATCATGCTTGCCTTCCTGGAGGAGCCCTACGAGAAGACTCCCGAGCACGATGCCCTGATTGCCAAGATCGATGCCTGCAACAAGGCTGACGCCGAGGCTCAGGCCGACCCGCACTTCTTTGACGAGTTCCTCGAGAAGTGGGACCGCGGCGAGTATCACGACTAAGGGGTTCCGGCGTTCTACCGAACGCCGGACCGGCCGACGCTGCGAAGCCATCTGGCGGGCAATCTGCCGTTCAGCTTCGGCGGCATGACCAGAAGGTCAATGCCGCCTCGCTTCACGGCACCTTGCCTCGCCAGCTGACTTCTCGCTGACGTTGGGGGTACCTGTGGGGTTACCGCTGTTGTTGCGAAGCTTTCTGGTTCAGTAAGCTGCTCCGATAACACGTTTGCTTGCTGAGCTTGTGGGCTTCGTTTTGGCGGGACCCGGTATTCTGCAGCTTTTCAATTGACGGCTCGCGTTTCTGTGAGGGGGCGCGGGCCGGTTTTCTATCAGCCCTATTGACTTGGCGGGCTGTCGTAAGAAAGGGAAGGCTCCTATGGAGTTTGTTCTTGATAACGGTTCTATCCGCGTGGCACTGAGCACGGCGGGCGGGTCGTTCACTTCTATTACGGCCAACGGCCGTGAGTACCTGTGGCAGGGCGACCCGGCGGTGTGGTCGGGCCAGGCACCCATTTGTTTCCCGATCTGCGGCGGCCTTCGTGACGGTCGCGCAATGACCATGGGCGGCCGCGAGGTCAAGCTCGCCCGCCACGGCTTTGCTCGCAAGCAGGAGTGGAAGCTCGAGGAGCAGAGCGACAACATGGTTGTGCTGAGCTTAAGCTCTGCCGACCATGCCGAGTTGCTCGAGCAGTACCCGTATCCGTTTAAGATCGTTGCTCGTTACACGATCGATGCGGAGAAGGTGGCCGTGTCGTACGAGGTGACCAATGAGGGCACCGAGGACATGCCGTTCTTTGTGGGCGGCCACCCCGGCTTTAAGTGCCCGCTCGACGAGGGCGAGTCCTATGACGATTATGAGCTCCGTTTTGAGCAGCGTGAGGCCACCGAGCTCTGTACTGCCGTTCCCTCGACGGGCCTGATTGATGTTGAGCATCGCAGCAAGAACCCCATGATCGGCCATGACCTGCCGCTGACCCACGAACTCTTTGACTTCGCAGAGACCATCTTTGACGTGCTCGAGAGCCGCGTGGTTACGCTTACCAAGAAAACCGAGGACAAGGGCGTGCGCCTGACGTTCCCCGATATGCCATACCTGATTGTGTGGAGCAAGCCCGAGGGCGACTTTGTGGCCGTGGAACCGTGGGGCGGCCTGTCCACCTGCTCCGACGAGGACGATATTCTGGAGCACAAGCGCGGCTGCCTGGTGGCCAAGCCGGGAGAGACCGTCACCCGCGGCTTTGAGATCGAGATCCTTTAACGAGCTATCGTATGTTTGGGGCGGGTTATGCCGCCCCGGAACAGGAGTTCAACATGATTCTGACCGTTACCATGAACCCGTCGATTGATACGCGCTATCAGCTCGACAAGCTGATCATCGACGATGTTAACCGTGTGACACCCGAAAAGACCGCTGGCGGCAAGGGCCTCAACGTGAGTCGCGTGCTGCTGCAGCTGGGTGACGACGTGCTCGCGACCGGCCTGCTCGGCGGCCACATGGGTGCCTATATGGCCGAGCTTATGGATGCCGACGGCGTCAAGAACGACTTTGTGCCTATTGCCGGTGAGACGCGCATCTGCCTGAATATCCTGCACGAGGGTAATCAGACCGAGCTGCTGGAGAGCGGCCCGCAGATCGCCCCGGCCGAGCTCGAGGCCTTTACGGCCAAGTTCGCCGAGCTCGCAGCGAAGGCGGACGTCGTGACGCTTTCGGGCTCGCTGCCGCGTGGCGTCGATGCCGGCTACTATGCCGAGCTCGTCAAGATCGCCGAGGAGGCGGGCGCCAAGGTGCTGCTCGACACCTCGGGTGCATCGCTGGAGGCCGCGCTGGAGTCCGACGCTAAGCCTGAGCTCGTAAAGCCCAACCTGACCGAGATTAACGGCCTGCTGGGTACGTCCTTTACGACCGATGATGTCGATGCCCTGCGCGAGGCGCTCGCCGCCGATGACCGTTTTGCCGGTATCCCCTGGGTTGTCGTTTCGATGGGCGCTGCCGGTTCGGTTGGCTTCCATGAGGGTCGCGCGTTCCGCGCCAAGACGCCCGCGATTGCGGCTGTGAACGCAACGGGTTCCGGCGACTCGACCATCGCCGGCTTTGCACATGCCATTGCTGCTGGCGCCGACGACGTCACGGTGCTCAAGACCGCCAATACCTGCGGCAAACTCAACGCTATGGATCCCAAGACCGGTCACCTGGTCATGGACCGCTGGGACGAGATCTACAACAACGTTGAAGTAACGGAGCTTTAGGGTTACGCGGTTTTACCAAACCGCGTAACGGCTCGACGCTGCGCGGGCCGCATTTGGACAATCTGACGTTCAACTTCAAGGGCGCGACCAGAAGGTCAGCGCCCTTTCGTTTCACGTCACCTTGCCTCAAATGCGGCCCGCTCGCTACCGTTGCCAAAACATCGGCGTTGCCTTGCTTCGGGAATGCGGCAGATAGGGGCGTTCCATTTTTGCCGGCAGTTTGGGACACTCCTTACGGGGCACCCCCTCCACAGCGCCTATGCCAGCTTGTCGATTTGCCCAATCTCCCAGAGCGGAATGTTGACGAGCGTGCCCTCGTCTCTATATGCCGCTAACGATGTTCTCACGCAGCGCTCGAGCTTGAACTTTTCGCAGGCAATCCTCAGGCTCTTTGCTTTGAGGTTCTCTGCCGCCTTGACCTCGAGCGGAAGCACGGTCCCCGCATGGTCGATGGCAAAGTCAGTCTCTGCATTGCCGGAGGAGGATGACCAATACGCGGGAGTTTTGCCTTGGAGCAAAAGTTCCTGTGCGACGTATTGCTCGGTCAGCGAGCCTTTGAACTCCGTAAAAACAGCGGGCCCGTTCAGAACAATGGCTGGCGAGAGGCCGGAGAGTGCTCCGAGGATGCCGGTGTCGATGCAGAACAGCTTGAAGCCCGAGAGATCCTCGTAGCTTGTGAGCGGTGCTCTTAGGGCGGAAACACGTGGTACCTTATGAACGATTCCGTAGTCCATGAGCCACTGGAGGCTTTCCTCAAAATCGCGTGCGCGCGCCCCGGGACGAAGCGCGCCGTAGACGAACTTCTTGTTTTCCTTTGCGAGCTGGCCGGGAAGGGATTTCCAAACCAGCCTCATGCGCTCGACGATGCGGGCTGGCGCATGCTTGCCAAAATCGGATTCATAAGCTTCGATGATTTGCTGCTGAAGCCTGCGGGCCTCGATGAAATCGTGGGAGGCGGCGAAAGCGGAGACAACTTCTGGCATGCCACCGACAACGAGGTATTCCTTGAGCAGGCGCTCGAGCTTTTCGGAAACGTTTGCCAGCAGGTCCATGTCTGCGGCAAGGATGGCATCTGCGAGCGGATCGCCATCGACGGCACGAACGAACTCGACAAACCCCATGGGGCGCATGGTAAGCTGGTCAATCTTGCCGACGGGGAACGACTCGTTTTCGCGTCGGAGCGCGAGCCCCATATAGGAGCCGGCTGCCACGATATGGTATTCCGGCGCCAGCTCGTTGAAGTATTTGAGCGAGGTGATGCCACGCGGCGCCTCTTGGATTTCGTCGAAGATGATGAGCGTGTCTGTCGGCGTTATGGTCTGGCCGCGCAGGAGCTCTATCTGGGAGATGATGCGTTTGGGGTCAAGGCTTCCGTCGAACAGCGAACGTGCGCCCGGTTCGAGCATAAAGTCAAAACGGATGACGTTTTGATACTGCTGGCCTGCGAATTCGTTGAGAAGCCAGGTTTTTCCCGTCTGGCGGGCCCCCTTAAGCAGGAGGGGCTTGCGGTTTGCCCTAGATTTCCAAGCGATGAGTTCGTCCATTAGCTGTCGCTGCATACTGCCCCCTAACGATCATGGTTAGTATAAGACTGTCTTGGTCTTTCCATCGAAAAATGTGGGAGTAAACCACGTTTTTCCATCGAATAATGTGGGAGGCAACCACGTTTTTCCATCGAATAATGTGGGGGTGTAGGTCGGCACCTGGGGGCGTTCCTTCTCTGCCGGCAGTTTGGAACACTCCTTGTTTTTGTGCAAATTAGCTACCCTTGCATCAGAAAACGGCGCCCGTCGGCGAGATTGCCGGCGGG
>CABRWN010000008.1 GCA_902474645.1 uncultured Collinsella sp. | reverse complement strand
CGTTTGTCGAGCGCGCCTGGCCGTATATGCTCGCGTGGTCCGACCTGGGGCTTAACGGCAAGGAGCGTATGACGGTCGATTCGCTGGCGCGCGCCGAGGTGCGCCGTTTTGCTGACGAGGATACGAGCGAGCGCGTGCGAAACGAGATGATGGGCGTGCTGGGCGAGCTACTGGGTATTTCGCCCGAGCAAATGGAGGAGCTGCGCTCTGAGGACGGTCAGCGTCGTTTGCACGAGGGAATGAAAAAGTTCGAGGGCGAGGTTCAGGACGCCATCGATAAGATGATGGGCGGTCAGGGCGGCTCGCAAGGCAGTCCCCAGGGTGGCCCGATGCCGCATCCGCCGGTGGATCCGAGGCAGTTCCCCTTTTTCTCGCAGAACTAACTATGGGATAGGGCCAAGGTTACGCGGTTTTACCAAACCGCGTAACGAGTCGACGCTGCGCGAGCCCCTGCCGGGCAATCTGCCGCTCAAACCGTCGCTTGCGTACAGAAGTACGCGGCGCTCCTCTTTCGCGACACCTTGCCACGGCAGGGACTCGCTCGCTGACTTATGCTCAACCTATGGTTCAACCTTGCTTGCTAGATACGGTCGCTGTTGTGTTATTCTAGAACAGACGTTCGTGAATGATGCGCGGGGCCTTGTCTTGCGCTGTGCTTGTGGCGAGGGGAGGTCGGCTTGGTAATCTTGGGCATTGACCCCGGTTTGGCTCATACGGGTTGGGGGATTATCGAGGAGCGGCGTGGCGAGGTTCGCTGCCGTGCCTACGGTTGCATCGAGACCAGCGCGGGCAGCCCGCTCGCGGTGCGCCTGTCGCATATCGCCCGTGACCTTAAGGATGTCGTCGAGCGTTATCGACCCGACACGGCTGCTGTCGAGAGCATCTACTTTGGCGCCAACGTTCGTTCGGCCATCCCCACGGCGCATGCCCGCGGTGCTGCGCTTGTGGCGCTTTCGGAGTGCGCGCTCGAGATTGGCGAGTATACGCCCATGCAGATCAAACAGGCTGTGGTGGGCACCGGCGCCGCTGACAAGCGGCAGGTCGCCTACATGGTACGCACGCTAACGCAGCTCGACCACGACCCGCATCCCGACCATGCCGCCGATGCCCTGGCCTGCGCCATCTGCCACGTAAACCTCAGCCGCACCCGCGCCCTTACCGGTGGCGAGTTCTATCAACAGAGAGGAACCGGATACTGATGATTTCCCAGCTCCACGGAACGCTTGTCGAGGCCACGATGAGCTCTGCTGTCGTCGATGTGTCGGGCGTTGGCTTTGAGCTCGGCATCTCGGGCAGCACTGCGGCCACGTTGCCGACGCCCGGCGGCGAGGTCCGCCTCTACACGCGTATGCAGGTGCGCGAGGACGCCATGACACTTTTCGGTTTTTCCTCAAAGGATGAGCGCACGATGTTCGACCGGCTCGTGTCCGTCTCGGGCGTTGGCCCGCGCTTGGCGCTCGCCGTGCTTTCCACCTATACCGTGGGGCAGCTGTATTCGCTGGTGATGGCCGAGGACGACAAGGGCATGGCCAAGGTACCCGGTGTGGGCAAAAAGACAGCTCAGCGCCTGATCCTGGAGCTCAAGAGCACCTTTGCCAAGGATAAGGGCTTTGTGCCGGTCGATGTGATTCCCGGACAGGTTGCGATGCCCGTGCCCGCTGCCGCTCCCTCGGCGATCG
Source organism: uncultured Collinsella sp. (assembly GCA_902474645.1). Lineage (GTDB taxonomy): Bacteria > Actinomycetota > Coriobacteriia > Coriobacteriales > Coriobacteriaceae > Collinsella. Next base: position 25,683 of record CABRWN010000008.1, on the reverse strand, counting down.
ATGATGCCCGCGCGGCGCTCCTTTCCATGGGCTTTAGCCCGCAGGAGACCGATGTTGCCCTGAGCGGGTATGATGGGCAGAATATGCGTGTCGAGGATCTGCTCGGCGCGGCGCTTAAGCGACTCGGAATGGATGCGTGATGTGGGAAGCCGATGACTCTCAGGACCTGTGGGCGACGCCCGGCAACTCGCCGGCGGCATCCATGGCGCACGGCGAGCGCATGGTGGGCTCGGAGCTGACGGCCGAGGACCTCGATGTCGACCGCACTTTGCGCCCCCAGCGCCTGGACGATTACTGTGGCCAGGAGCACATCAAGCAGAGCCTGCGCGTGTTGATCGAAGCGGCGCAGAGCCGTGGCGAGACGCTCGACCACGTGATTTTCTCGGGTCCTCCGGGCCTGGGCAAGACCACGCTGGCCACCGTTATCGCCAACGAGCTGGGCGCTCAGATCAAGACCACGAGTGGCCCTGCCATCGCGCGCACGGGCGACCTTGCGGCCATCCTTACTAACTTGCAGCCGGGTGATGTGCTGTTTATCGACGAGATCCACCGCCTCAACCGTTCGGTCGAGGAGGTCCTGTACCCCGCGATGGAGGACTTTGCCCTCGATATCGTGATTGGCAAGGGTCCGGCGGCGCGCTCGATTCGCCTGGATATTCCCAAGTTTACGCTGGTAGCGGCAACGACCCGCTCAGGCATGTTGACCGGCCCGTTGCGCGACCGCTTTGGCATTTCATATCGCTTGGATTACTACACGGTCGAGGAGCTCGCGCAGATTGTGACGCGCTCGGCGACTATCCTGGGCGTGACGATCGACCATCCCAGTGCACTCGAGATCGGCTCGCGTTCGCGCGGCACGCCACGTCTTGCCAACCGTCTGCTCAAGCGCGTGCGCGATTACGCACAGGTGCGCGGCAACGGTCCCATCGAGCTCGATATCTGTCGCCAAGCGCTTGAGTTCTTCGAGATCGATGAGCTCGGTCTGGACTGGATGGATATTCGCATTTTGGAGACGCTCGCTAAGACGTTCTCCGGTCGTGCCGTGGGACTTACGACCCTTGCCAGCGCGGTGGGCGAGGACCCGGGCACGCTCGAGGATGTCTATGAGCCCTATTTGCTGCAGTGCGGGTTGATGATTCGTACGCCGCAGGGCCGTCAGGCAACCCTTCGCACCTTTGAGCACCTGGGGATTGAACCTACCGTTTAGGGCGCTTTGTTTTGGCGGGCTGTTGGACTATCGCTGGGCATCGGGTAAACATATCGCCGTTCATCGGTTATGGGCGTTTTACTATTGCGCGCTCGTGCTATGCTGAATTGGTCTTTTTCTCATTCGGTAACGAAAGGACCGCCCATGCCTACTGACATCGAAATCGCACGTTCTGTCACGCCACTGCCTATTACCGAGGTGGCCAAGAACGCCGGCGTCGACGTTAAGCACCTTATTCCGTACGGCTTCGACAAGGCTAAGGTCGACTATTCACTGCTCAACGAGCCGACCGATCACCAGGCCAAGCTCGTCCTCGTGACCGCTATCAACCCAACGCCCGCGGGCGAGGGCAAGACCACCACGACCATCGGTCTGGCCGACGGCCTGCGTCGTCGCGGCGTCAAGAGTGCTGTTGCCCTGCGCGAGCCTTCGCTCGGCCCCGTCTTTGGCGTTAAGGGCGGTGCTGCCGGCGGCGGCTGGGCTCAGGTCATCCCCATGGAGGATATCAACCTGCACTTTACCGGCGACTTCCACGCTATCGGTGCCGCCAATAACCTGCTGGCCGCCATGCTTGATAACCACATCCAGCAGGGCAATCAGCTCGGTATTGACGTTAAGCGCATCACTTGGAAGCGCGTCGTCGATATGAACGACCGTCAGCTGCGCCACGTCATCGACGGCATTGGCGGTAAGGCCCAGGGCGTGCCGCGCGAGGACGGCTTCGATATCACCGTCGCCTCCGAGGTCATGGCAATCCTGTGCCTGTCTACGAGCATCAGCGACCTCAAGGAACGCTTGGGTGAGATTGTCGTCGGCTATAACTTTGCCGGCGAGCCCGTCCGTGCCCGCGACCTCAAGGCCCAGGGTGCCATGGCCGCGTTGCTTAAGGACGCGCTCAAGCCCAACTTGGTGCAAACGCTCGAGGGCACGCCCGCGTTTGTCCACGGCGGTCCCTTCGCCAACATTGCCCACGGCTGCAACTCTATCATGGCCACGCGTATGGCGATGCGCTTTGGCGATGTTGCCATTACCGAGGCCGGCTTCGGTGCCGATCTGGGTGCCGAGAAGTTCCTCGACATCAAGTGCCGCATGACGGGCGTTCGTCCCGGCGCCGTCGTGATCGTCGCGACCGCTCGTGCGTTGAAGTACAACGGTGGCGTCGCCAAGGCCGATCTCAACGAGGAGAACCTCGAGGCACTCAAGGCTGGCATGCCCAACCTGCTGCGTCACGTCGACAACATCCAGAACGTATATGGTCTGCCCTGCGTGGTCGCCATCAACCGCTTCCCGACGGACACCGAGGCCGAGCTTGCGCTCATCGAGTCCGAGTGCCAGAAGCTCGGCGTCAACGTTAAGCTTTCCGAGGTCTGGGCCAAGGGCGGCGAGGGCGCGCTCGAGCTTGCCGATGAGGTCATGCGTCTGATTGAGCAGCCGAGCGAGCTCAAGTTTGCCTATGAGGACGGCGCTGATGTCGCCGATGCCCTCGAGGCCGTTGCCACCAAGGTCTACCGCGCCGACGGCGTCGACTTTACGCCGGCTGCCAAGCGCCAGCTCGCCGAGCTGCGCGAGAACGGCTTTGGCAGCCTGCCGGTGTGCGTGGCCAAGACGCAGTACAGCTTTAGCGACAACGCCAAGGCCCTGGGCGCTCCCGAGAATTTCCGCATCACGGTGCGCGAGCTCAAGGTTTCTGCCGGCGCCCACTTTGTGGTCGCGCTGACCGGCAGTGTTCTGACCATGCCGGGTCTGCCCAAGGTGCCCGCGGCCGAAAACATCGACGTCGACAAAGACGGCAACATCACCGGCCTGTTCTAAGTCTGCTGTCCATAGCTGCTTGTCCGCCCCGCCGTGCCCACAAGGCCCTGCGGGGCTTTTTGATCCTTAGGCCCGCGCATGTCTTGTAGATACCGACGGACTCTGCCCATCATAGGCTTTTGCGCGGGTAGAATGCATGGATAACTTGAGGCTCACGCGCGACGGAAAGGAATCGTTGCATGGATCAGGACAAGACAACCGTGATGGGCGGCTACGGTTCCGCACATGCTGGTGATAGCGCCGACGCGACCCGTGTTGTTCCCAACTCCGGTTATGCCGACCCCGCCGCGACGCAGCCTTCTGCCGAGCCCACTCGGGTTATGGGCTATGGCGACACGGCGCCGGACCCTTACGCTGCATCTACGCAAAGCCCCTATGGTAACGCGGCGCCGGACCCGTTTGATTATGTGCCGCAGGATTCTTATGCCGCCTCGGCGCCGAATCCCTATGATGACCTGCCGCAGAATCCCATTCCGCAGCCTCAGCAGACGACGTATATGCCTCGCACGGCGCAGCCTCGCTACGAGTCGCGCGAGCCGTATCGCGAGTACCCCAAGTCGATTCCACAATATGGCGAGGACGAGGAGAAGAAGCCGTCGCGTTCGTCGAACGCGATCAAGAAGATCCTCATCGTACTGGCGATCTTCTTTGCGCTGTCGGTTGTGTTTGCCATCGTGTCGGGCATGCTCAACAAGCGAGGGGGTTCAACGGCCGATACCGCTGCCGAGCAAACCGAGTCCGCCTCGTCTGGCACCGTCGACCTGAGCGATATCCCGGGACAGTACTGGTCCAACGCCAAGAAGCTCCTCAAGTCGCGCGGAGCCGACCTTTCGAACGCCGTGATCCTGACCGACGATGGCTCAACGCCCGTCATCGATTCCAACTGGGTTGTTACGAATGCCTACTATAACGACAACGGCAACCTGGAGATTCAGCTCACGCACAAGAACAGCTATGGCAACTCGTCCGGCGGCCAAAGCGGTACCGACAGCTCGAGCTCCAATACGCTGGAGGACTTGAGCAACAAGGCGCAGGAGTTGGGAGACAAGGCGCAAGAGCTGGGCGACACGGCACAAAACTTGGGTGATACTGCTCAGAATCTGGGCGATATGGCTACCAATGCCTGGGACGCGCTGCAAAACGGCATCTCGGGCGCGCAGGGAAACTAGCTGTTAAGCAGACTACAGCTGCTCGGCCGGACGGTCGGGCGAGCTAAAGCCCGAGTCAAACGTAACGACGCATGAGGCATCGGGCCGGCGCTCGTGCACGATGCGCGTGACGAGCTCCAGCAGCTCTTCGTCGGATATGTCAAAGCCGTCGGGACGCACCAGGTCAAACGAAACGAACCCGTCGTGCTCGTGCAGGTCGTGGATGGAGAGCGCAGGATCGATCTGCATGACGCCGCGCTTGACCCAGCCGCGTAGGTCGTCGCCGGTGGTGGCGATGGGGTCGCAGTGTAGCGTGATGTCGATGCCCATCTGCCGTTTGATATCGTGCTCAATGGTGTCCAGAATCTCGTGGTGCTCAAAGGCATCGCCCTCGCCGGGCATTTCCACGTGTGCGCTGGCAAACTGGCGGCCGGGGCCGTAGTCGTGCACCATGAGGTCGTGCGTGCCTAGGACCTGCGGATACGACATGATCTTGTCGCGGATTGCCTGGACGAGCTTGGGGTCGGGCGCTTGCCCCAACAGCGGGCTGATGGCGTCGCGCACCAGGCCCATGCCGCTGATGCAAATGAAGATGCCCACGCCCAGGCCCGCCCAACCGTCGAGGTCAAAGCCTGTCGTTTGCGAAATAAGCGCCGCCGCTAAGACCGAGCCCGAGGTGATGACATCGTTTTTGGAGTCCTGCGCCGTGGCGATGAGCGTCTCGGAATCGATGCGGTTGCCCAGCGCGCGGTTGAACGCCGCCATCCAAAACTTGACGAGCATGGACGCGACGAGCGCGGCCATGGAGATCAGCGTGTAGGCGGTGGGGGAGGGCTTGATGATTTTGGTGACCGACTCGAGGATCAGGTTGATGCCGACGGCGCAAACCAGGACAGCGACGAACAGGCCGGCTAGGTACTCATAGCGGCCGTGACCATAGGGGTGGCCTTCGTCTGCCGGGCGGCTGGCAAGGCGGAACCCGAGCAGGCTCACGATGTTGCTCGAGGCATCGGAGAGGTTGTTGAAGGCATCGGCGATGAGGGAGACGGAGCCGGCGAGCAGGCCCGCGATGCCCTTGGCCAGGCACAGGGTGATGTTGAGGCCAATGCAGATGAGGCTTGCGGCAAAGCCCGCGTTAGTGCGGCAAGATGCATCGACCGGCTCGCTTTCGCTGCCGGGGACAAGCATATGTACCAGCCGATTTACAAATAGCATAGCGGTCGTCCTCACAATCATGTTTAAGGGGATAGTGTAGCTCGCGCGGGGGCGCCGTGCACCGATGCTCAGAAAATGCAGCAATAGTCTGCCGGCGCTAACGAGCGAGCCTTCTCGTCTGCCTGGGTGGTCCATTTTGGGCCACATGGGTATGGGCATGTGCCTGTTTGCTCGACATACTTAATGTCGACAGCCCCTGTGCAAAGGAGGACGTTTCCATGGACGAGATGTTTGCCATTAAATGTCAAAACTGCGGCGGCCCTATGTACTCGCACCAAGCTAAGCGCAGCTTTGAGTGCGCTTATTGCGGTGCGGTCATTCCGTGGCAGGCGGACGCTGGAGAGCCCAAGAGCGCTTTGGGCATTCGCCATACGTCGTTGACGGTAGTGGATGGACTGCTCAAGCTCACGCATGTGTCGCAACTCGAGCGCCCGGAGGACCCGGACTGGTATTTCTTCAATGCGCACTGGCGCAATCAGTCGGTCCTGGAACATCTGCTGTGGGAGGATCGCGGCACGGCGCAGGAGTTCCAAGAGGCCACGCATGTGAGCATTCCTTGCCCCTTCTGCGGAGCGTCCTTTGAGGGCGAGTCAACGCAGCGTGTGTTTGAGTGCCCGTCCTGCGGCAATAAGATCGGCATTGCGGACCTGCTCAAGCCGGGGACGTTTAGCAAGCGCCTTACCATGGGCGTTGGTGCGGAGTATGTACCTGGGCAGGGTATTCCCTGCGAAATCTCGCCGCAGCAGGCACGTGCCAACGCACTGCAGCTGGTGCGCCAGTATGCGGAAGCCTTTGCCGGGCACAACGTGGAAGATGCGATCCAAAACGATATGATGCTCTTCTATTTCCCCATGGCGCTGGCGGACCTGCGCATGATGGCGAGCTTCCCGGGCAAGGGCCTGAGCAAGGAAACCCTGGTGTACTACGAGGTGCTCGACTGGGCATACCCCAGGGCAAACTACCTGGACGTTCGCCTCATGGGCATTTTGGAGCCGTGGGACTTTGCCAAGGTCGGCCCGTTCGATCCCGCCATGCAGGAAGGCGACTTCCGCGTTGTCTCCGTCGATGCGTCTACCAAGGACCAGGTGGTCATTGATAAGCTGGCGCTCGACGTTGCGGGCAACGACGCCGAGGCTGTACTGGGGCTCAATAAAAAGAGCATCCGCACGTGGGCATGCAAGGCCCGCAAGCATAAGGACGGTCTGGTGATGGTGCCGGTGTACTTTGTCGACCGTCCGGCGACGGACAGCCGCGATGGCGAGCAGGTGCGCATTGCTGTAAACGGCCAGACGGGCCGCGCGGCCGCGGTGGTGTTTAGCGACAAGCGCGAAACGCATATCGTGGCACCGTTCAATCCCAACGTGATGCTGTCGAGCGAAAGCACCGTGCACGCCACGCCCATCGAGGTCAAATACGTTAAATCGCCGTTCCTATATCAGATTGTGCGCCGTGGAGGCGGCGAGCAACCGCGCCAGGTTGCAGCGGTTGCCGAGGGTTCCTACCGAGAAGAAAAGCCCAAACGCCGCGGTCTGCTGGGTGCGCTATTTGGGAAGTAGGGGAGTAGCGCCGGTTGTTGCCGTAACGTGATGGCCGGGGGTGCGGGGCGGCTCTCAGGAGTGCGGGCTGCCGTCTGATTGTTTGAGGGTGCCAGATGAAAATAAACAGTGGAGCGGCTGCAAAAGGGCCGCCTCGCTGGGCAAGATCAGGTTGTGCCACGGAACCCGCTCCTCAGTTAGTTACACTTCGGAAGCGCGGGCAACGCAGGTGCAAGTGTCTTGAGGGCCGGCTGCAACCGGCCCTTTTCTGGGCCAGCCCATGGATCCACATCAGACGAAGGCCGCGTCTTTGCCTGTCAGGTCACGCTCGCCAGCCACGGCTAGAATGTCGTTGCCGGCGTCCATGACCGGTATTGTTTCGTAGCGTGCGTCGCAACCGCGAGTGCGCCTGCGACGGCTGCGGTGGCTTCGGTCGCAACGTGCTGCTACCCTTGCGCTTCGCCATTAGTCGCTTCGTTGATGGCGCGGTACTCGGCACTCAGCTCGCGTGCCAGCTCTTCCTTGCTTGGAAGATACGGCAGGTATTTGGCGGCAAACACTTGGTCGTTGTCTTCGGGCAGCGTGTACTCGACAATCGAATCGCTTTTGTCCGCGCAGAGCACGATGCCTATGGGCGGATTGTCGCCTTCGTTCATGAGCTCGCGCGTGTAGTAGTTCACATACATTTGCATCTGGCCCAGGTCCTGATGCGTAAGGTCATCGGTCTTAAGGTCGATGAGCACGAAGCAGCGCATCAGATAGTTGTAAAAAACAAGGTCAATATAGAAATGGCGTCCATCAAAGGTGATGCGCTTTTGGCGCGCCTCGAAAGCGAAGCCACGGCCAAGCTCCAGCAGGAACTTCTGAAGATGCGTGATGAGCGCTTGCTCTAGATCGCTCTCGCGAAACGCAGCGTCGTCCGAGAAACCTAAAAACTCCAGTACATATGGGTCGCGGATGATATCCTCGGCGCGACGAGCCGGGGCGCTCTCTTGGATTTCCTGGGTGACGGCCTCTTTGTCCTTGCTGGCAAGTAGGCGCTCGCGGAACATGGTGTTGATCTGGCGTTCGAGCTGACGCGTGCTCCAGCGAGAATCGGCGCATTCGTTCATGTACCAGGTGCGAGCTTCGGGGTCAGGAATGCGTATTAACCTGCGGTAATGTGTCCAGCTCAATTCGGGACGCAGTGAGTCCCGAATTGGAAATGCAAGATAGAACTGACGCATTTTGCGCAGCTCTCTTGCTTCAAAACTTTTACCAAAATCCTTGGTAAGTCTGATTGCGAGGGCCTTGAGCAGCGCCTCTCCATACTTGGCGCGCCCCTCTCCGCCCTGTTCATCAACAATACTCTTGCCGATCTCCCAATATGCCTCAACCATCGCAAAGTTAACGGCGGTATAGGCCTTGTCGCGAGCGGCGTTGAGAATCGAGGAGACCTGCTTGTAAAAACCTTCGGGCACGATTGCCGATTCTCCACGGTTTACCAGTTCGCCCATCACTGTCGCCCCACTTTCCTTTTGTGGAATGCGTCTTTATCGCATTTAGTTTAAAGCCTCGCGCGGACACGAATTGCTGTGCTGTCTGACATCTTCGCATGGGGCCTTGCGGTGACTAAAATGTGACCATAGAGGCAGTTTTAGCGAATCCCACGGGAGTGACGCGTATGGACAATAACACGCTGCTATTCCAGGACAAAGGTTCGGGTAGGTATAAAGACGTCAAGATCTACCCCAACCGTATTGAGGTGCTCAAGAAGGGCACTTTTGGTGGCAAGCACACCGAGATTGTCTATCTTAAGGACATTACGGGGGTCAACAGGATCAAGGGCCGCGATGTTTTTCTGCGTAACAGGCTGTTGACTGCTTGTGTTTTTAGCCTGAGCAGCCGTGCGAAGGCCCAGGAGTTTGTTAACGCGCTGAACATGGTGATGTAGCCTATGGCGGCGTTTGGGCCAAGGTAAAAATCGGGGGCACAGAACGGTGTCCTGCGCCCCCCATTGAGTCAATGTGTCTAAAAGGCCGGCTTGCCTATTCGCTACCGTCCCCAGCGTTTTCGCGGTCGTTGGCAAGCATTGCCGCGCCGGCGACCGTTGTCGCTACGGCGGCGGCAGCGAGCCCGGCGGCAATGCCGGAGCCGTCGCCCGTGTCGGCGTGTTTTACGCCCGAGTTCTTGCCCTTGTTGCCCTTACCGTTCTTATCAGCGCTGCCTGCGTTGGAACCCGTGCCACCGTCGGTGCCGGTGCCGCCTGCACTGCTCGAGGCCGCTACGGTAAAGCTCGCGGCTCCGTCATTAGCAAGCTTGTAGTTTTGCGCCGCGTCGCCCAAAAGACCGTTCGCGCGCACCCAGTACGTTCCCGCGGTAAATGCCTCGCCCTCGACCATTGCCGTGCCCGGAGCGCCGTCCGCGTCGTGCACAAACTCGAGCTGAGCCGTGCAGGCATCGTTTTCGAGTTTGCCCTCGAGCAGCGCCGCGACCTTTGTGCGCACATCCTCGCCGGCCTTAAGGCCTTCGAGCCCCTCAAAGTGGGGTGTCAGTGCGCGCGGATCGATATCGATGGGCACGGATCCCTGCAGCCCCGTAACGGTCTCGTTGCCCAAGGCGTCGACATCCACGTATTCGATGGTAAACGCATGGCCCGAAGCCGCCACGTTGAGTACGTTGCTGCTGTCGACAAGGCGGAAATGGCCCTCGCCAACGGTCTTGCCATCCTGGAGCGAGGCATCGCTCAGCGAGTCGCCGTACGTCATGCGCATGCGGGTTGGGAGGCAGCACGAAGCCGACTGCGTGTGCTTCGTATCGTAATTGTAATTGCGCTGGTAGATGCTCCGGGCCAGCGCCGCATCAACAAAGTCGGATGCGATGATGCCAATGTGCTTGAGGTAATCTGACTTTGTATCCTCGGTGCCGCTGGGATTGATGTACGGGCTCTTGTACAGATGCTCGTTGACTACTCGTGCCGAGGTAAAAGGATTGCCTCCGTGCGACAAGCCCGTGCAGCTGGTGTAGTTGATAGACCAGCAACGCTCCTGGACTTGCACCTCGGCCCCGGCATCGTCCACGACGTCCACCTTGTTGCACGTGCGCCCGGTCGTTTCCTTCAGCGCATTATCGACCCAGCTGAGCTTGTCGGTTCCCGTGAGTTTGTACTTGTCCTGGGCATATACCTTGGTGCAATAGGGCTCTTCATTGCCCGTTTCCCCTATGGCTTCAAATCCCCGCGCGTCTTGGACGAGACACATCGACTGCCCGGAATGCGCCTTGATCTTGTCATCCCATTGGGTGAGGTCGAGGCCCCACGTGTGGCCGCTTACGCTGTTGCCGGCGAGCCCAAATCGACGCAGCAGGACAATCTTTCCGCGCACCTCGCCCAGCGTGGGGACGTGGCTCGACGTGTAGAACAGGTTGGGGTTATCGGCCATAACCTTGGCGAAGGCCGTCGTTATGCTTTCGTCGGTAGCCTCATCGTTGCCGCGCGATGCGAGCATGATGAGCGCTTCTGACGGGTTTTCGTTCAAAAACGTTTTGAAGTACCCGATGACATCGGAGAGATGCAGATAGTTCCCGTCTTTTTTGAGTAGGTAGAAAATCCCGTGGTCGATGCCGGGGTCATCGCCCTTTCCGAGCCGGATATCAAAATAGCGAATGCCTTCGAGCAACTGCGTGGGAATGTAATCCTGCTGGCATTTTACTTGCGAGGATTGGGGCTCAGTGTCGTTGTCCACGCTGCAGGTGCCCGAATCGTGCGTACCCGGGATGCTCAGCTCGTCGAGGAACTTGTTGTCGTCGACGTATTTCATCCAACATGGCCCATCGACGTAGCTGCTGTACGTGATCCAGTCGAGGCTGCTAACCGTGGCATCGTTCTTTTTCATGTCGTAACCGACAAGCTCGAGCTCCCACGGAATGCTCTTACTCTTATTCTTATGGCAGATCTTATTGTTGTCCTGGTCTTCGCCGTTCGATTCTATTGCCAGGTACTTAATGTCTTTTTTCTCGGTTTCTTTCTCGACCGTGCGGTCTCGGATGATATAGGTTCCGTTTGATTGCCGCTCGAACGCAAAAGCGCGGCTGGGCTTGTTGTCATACTCGCCGCTCCATACGTGGATGACCTTTCCGTCTTTGTCCGAGTCGCCATCGACCGACCAAATGCTGTAGCCCGTCTTTTTATGCTCTTCGAAATTGAGCAAGGTGCGGATAGCATACCAGTTTGTATCGTCATTCTTGGTCGTTACGTTCTCAAGGATGAGCTTGCTGGACGTGCCGTCATTAAACAGATGGCAGACGTTGCCGATGACGTTGCCGTCTTCGTTAACGCTTGCGGTACGAAAATAGCCTGCGGGGCGAAGGCGAATGACGAAATTGTCGAGGCTGTCCGACGGTGCGGGTGTGTTGTCTGCAAATGCCGCTCGCAGGGGAATGCCCGGCGCTGCGGTTTCGGGCAGGCTTGCAAGTGGTGACAACGCCGCAAGCCCTAGGCCCAGCGTAAACGCTCGGCGGCTGATGGCATGGTGTTCGGTCATAACTTCTCCATTCGCAGAGTGCGGTTATGCGATAGTTTTGGTCACTATGCTGCCCAGATGTTTAAAGATGCTGGTTTAATTGTCTGCGCGGCGCAATAAATCGGTGGGCGGACGTGTTGGGGTGTTTGTCGTTTTCGTACTGTTGCCACATTTGGGGCGGTTCCGGCGTCCGGCATCCTCGCGTTCGTCGGCTACCGGCATAAGAAAGGGAGGGTCGGTTTACCGGCCCTCCCTGGGTACGAAGCGCTGGGGTACCGTCGCTTGTTTGCACTGCGACCGTGTTTCCCGTTGCGCTCGCCAGTCGCTTAGCGCTTGATCTCGATATCGTCGAGCTTGACGTCCATGGCCTCGGTCTTGGCCTCGGCGATGTCGTCGGCAAATTCCAGAGACTTCATCATGGTCTCGACGGCGTCCTTGTGCTCCTCGACGTTGTCGATACGCACATACACACTGCCGCCGTCAACGTCGGTGAAGTATTCGGTCGTTACGCCGCCCGAGTGTGTATAGGAAGCGTTGCGCCAAGTCTTGCCGTTGTACTTGACGGGGTCATTCTCGGTCCACTCAAAGCTGGCATTCCACTTTGCCTCGTAGTCGAACAGCTCGTCGGCGTTCTTGTCGGGATCGAAGACGGGGATGAAGCGATCGCTGGCGTGCTCGCTCTCGGTGAACTTAAACTGGGCCCTGTCGGCAGTGTCGCCTGCGACGTCGGTGATCTCGACGCCCTCGGGCACCTTGACTTTAAACCAAATGAAGTCGGTCCTCATATCCACGGCTGGCTTTTCCGCTCCACCGCCACCGCCACCGCCGCTGCCGGTAGCGCCGCCGCTGCCGCCGCAGCCCACCAGGGCAACCGCGGCAAAGAGACTGATGCAGAGGGTGAGAATCGCAAAGGCCTTCTTTTTCATGGTCGTGTCCTCCTCGATCTGTAACCGCCCATAGATTACCTGCCTTTACTGTACGCGTGGACGGCTCGCTAGGGTGGGCCATGTGTCCCATTCTGGGGGCCGGATTTGCGCCGTTAAGTGGCAATATGCGCGGGTCCAAAAGAGGGGAGGGCCGATGCTGTCGGCTCTCCCCGGGGTTGGGCGTCCGTTGTTTTAAAGGGGCGCGTGTACGCGGGCGTTGCCCCAACAGGTTCCTTGTTTATAGATATGTCCCAGTTTGTGACGTCCGGAAGTCTCGAAAGGTGGGCCATGTGTCCCATGCTTGCGTTGTCGACGCCTATCGCGTGCCATAGAAATCCGCGATGGCCAGGTGCGCTGACGCTCGCGTACTTATGGGCTAGACTTAGCACCATTACGTGATCGATGCGGTCGGCCGGCGTCGGCCGCCCGACCGATATATATAACTTGAAGGTGCGTGTGCGTATGAGCCAAGAGATGATGGATAAAACCTGTCGCGGTTTTGCCGAGGCGCTGGGCCGCGCGCGAGCCGGTTCCCGGTGGTGGCAGCGCGAGCGCTTTTGTGGGCGCGCTGGGCGCCTCGCTGTGCGGAATGGTTGCCCGCTACGGTGCGACCAATCCCGCGCTTGCTGATCGTGCGGATGACCTGGCGCGCGCGTTTGCTCAGGCTGATGAGCTGTCCCAGGAGCTTGTCGAGTTGGTTGCCGAGGACGTTCGTGCCTACGGGCAGGTGTCCGCGGCGTACGGTATTCCGCGTGACGATCCGGCTCGAGCGACCGCGATTCAGGATGCGCTGCATGTGGCCGCTATGCCGCCGTATCGCATTATGGATGCCTGCGGGCGTGCGCTGGCGCTGCTCGAGGACATGGCCGACAAGGGTTCGCGTCAGCTGCTGTCCGATGTGGCGTGCGGCGCCGTGTTCTGCCGTGCCGCTATGCAGGGCGCGAGCTTGACGCTCTTTGCGAACACCACGTCTATGAAAGATCGCGTTCGTGCCGAGGAGCTCGAGACGGCGTGTGATGAGCTGCTCGACACATGGTTGCCGCGCGCCGATGCGCTGGCGCGCCGCGCCGCCGACGCTGCAAGGAAGAGAGGATAGCCATGGCTGAGCTACTGAAGAGTGCTCCTGTTGCTCGCGCTTTGACCGAGGAACTTGCTGCTCGCTGCGCGGCCCTGCGCGAGCGGGGCGTTGTTCCGACGTTGGCTATCGTGCGTGTAGGTGAACGCGAGGACGACCTATCCTACGAGCGCGGTGCGCTCAAGCGCTGCGAAAAAGTGGGGATTGAGGCTCGTCGCGTTTTGCTTTCTGCCGGTGTTTCGCAAGAAGAGCTGTTGACGGCCATCGAGGACATCAATACCGATTCGGCTGTTCATGGCTGTCTGATGTTCCGCCCGCTGCCCGCCGGCCTTGACGAGAACGCCGTCGCCGCAGCGCTCGATCCCGCCAAGGACGTTGACTCCATGACGCCGGCTTCGCTGCTCACCACGCTTTCGGGGCGCGGCGAGGGTTTTGCCCCCTGTACAGCCGAAGCCGTGCTTGCTTTGCTGGATCATTACGGCGTTGAGCTGGATGGAGCTAAGGTTGCTGTGGTCGGGCGCTCGCTGGTGATCGGGCGTCCTGTTGCCGCCATGCTTACGGCGCGCAGTGCGACCGTGACGACGTGCCATACGCATACGCGCGACCTTGCTGCCGAGTGCCGTGCGGCTGATATTGTGGTTGCGGCCGTTGGACGCGCGCGCACGATTGGTGCGGACGCGGTTCGCGAGGGCCAGACGATCATCGATGTGGGCATTAACTGGGACGAGGCCGCCGACAAGCTGGTCGGCGACGTCGATTTTGATGCTGCGGAGCCGGTTGTTGGCGCCATCACCCCCGTGCCGGGCGGCGTGGGGGCTGTGACCACCGCAATTCTCGCCAAACACGTGATTGAGGCGGCGGAGCGCGCATCGAAATAGGCGTTTTGGGCTGTTTGAGGGGTTAGCCATATACCACGTGGTCAAAAAGCGCCAAATATGAGTACTGTTGCCATGATAGTCACATATGTTTTACGTCTTTTGGGTTTCCTAACGATATTCATTCTCGTTAGGAAACCCATTTTATTGAACCTATGGGGAATAACGCTGTCTCGCTTTTGGACAAATAGGGATCTTCAGCACTCATTACAAGGAAAGTTGCTGCTACTAAATTGGTGACAGTACTCATATTTGGCATTTTTTGACCACAGGGGTTCCGAGGGGGTTCCGAGGTGCCGTGGTTTCGCCCTTTTTGCGCCGAAGCGATACACTGTTGCCGTTTGATTTCTTCGCTCAAGGAGGATGCGCATGCCGTGCACAACGATTTTGGTTGGTAAGAATGCGAGCTACGACGGGTCGACGCTTGTCGCCCGCAACGAGGACTCGTCCAACGGGGTGTTTGAGCCCAAGCGTATGCGCGTGGTGGATCCCGACGATCAGCCGCGCGTCTACACGAGCGTCCTGAGTCACCTGACCGTTGAACTGCCCGATAATCCCATGCGCTACACGAGCGTCCCCGATGTTATTCTCGGTCACGGCATTTGGGCCGAGGCGGGCTTCAACGAGCTCAATGTTGGCATGTCCGCAACCGAGACGCTCACCACCAACGAGCGCGTCCGCGGCGCCGACCCGCTCGTCGACTACGTACCCGCCAAGGGCAACGAAGGCGAGGACGGATACGTCCCGGCACGGCCCGGTGGCCTGGGCGAGGAGGACATGGTGACCCTGGTGCTGCCGTATGCCAAGTCCGCCCGCGACGGCGTGCGCATCCTGGGCGACCTGCTCGAGCGCTACGGCACTTACGAGAACAACGGCATCGCCTTTAGCGACGTGGACGAGATCTGGTGGCTCGAGACCATCGGCGGTCACCACTGGATCGCCAAGCGCGTGCCTGACGATGCCTATGTGACCATGCCCAACCAGCTGGGTATCGACAGCTTTGACCTGGATGACGCCGAGGGCGCCCAGACCGACCACATGTGCTCCGCCGACCTGCGCGCCTGGATGGCCGAGTGGCATCTGGACCTGACGCTGGGCGTCGAGGGCGACGGCCCGGCTGCGGTCTTTAACCCGCGCGAGGCCTTTGGCTCGCACAGCGACAGCGACCATGTCTACAACACGCCGCGCGCCTGGTACATGCAGCGCTGCCTCAACCCCAGCGACGTGTGGGATGGTCCCGAGGCCGACTACACGCCCGAGAGCGACGATATCCCCTGGAGCCGCGTGCCCGAGCGCAAGGTGACCATCGAGGACATCAAGTACGTACTCTCGAGCCACTACCAGGGCACGGAGTACGATTGCTACGGCAGCAAGGGCACGCTCGCTACGCGTGGCGCCTATCGCCCCATCGGCATCAACCGCAACAGCCAGCTCGCCGTGCTGCAGCTGCGCCCCTATGCGCAGCCGGCGTATCGCGCCGTGCAGTGGATGGCCTTTGGTTCCAACTCGTTTAACGCGCTGGTTCCGCTGTACGCCAACGTCGAGACCATGCCCGAGTACTATGCCGACACGCAGGCTCGCGTAACGTCCGAAAACTTCTACTGGGCCAACCGCCTGATCGGCGCCCTGGCCGACGTCCGTTTCCATGAGTGCGGCCGCGCTGTGGAGGACTATCAGGAGAAGGTCGGTGGCATGGGCCACAAGCAGATCCATGACGTCGACGCTGCCGTAGCCGCTCTGCCCGAGGCCGAGGTGCCTGCCGAGCTTGCACGCGCCAACGAGGCCTTTGCCGAGCGTGTTCGCGTGGAGACCGATGCCCTGCTGGGCAAGGTGCTCTACACCACGAGCTGCGCCATGAAGAACTCTTTCGCGATGAACGACAACGTGAGGTAGGGATTTCCCGTCGATCGAATAGCGCTAAAACGCTTTGTCGCTTTCGCCCAATCTTGGGTACAAGAACGCCAATGCAGTTGTTTGTGATTGGAGACAGCCATGGTTATGAAACTCGATCAGCTTGTTAACGGTGCCATCAACGTGGGCTTCGGCGCCGCCGCCGTTGCCGTCGAAGGCGGCAAGAAGGTCCTCGACGACCTTAATACCAAGGGCGAGCAAGTTCGCAAGGACGCCGGCGCCCCCGATATCGCCCGTAGCGTGTCCGACATGTTCGAGCAGGCCGGCGGCACCATCTCCGACCTGACCGAGCGCTTGGGCATGCAGGGCGAGACCGCGGCCCAGCGCGTGCTTGACGAGCTCATCCTTGCCCGGGTCCGCGTCATGACCGCCCCCGAGCGCACGGCCTTCCTGGCCCATGTGCGCGACATCGTCGATTCGGTCGAGGACAACGTGACCTCGGTGCCTGTCGAGTCCGTTGAACCCGACGATGCGAAGGATACCGAAGAGGCCGAGTAGCAGCGCAGATGGCAGATTCCACCACCGATTACAACAATCAGGATCCTCTGTGTGACGAGGCGGCGGTTGTCGATGAGGTCGACGCCGCCGTCTCGGGCGCTCGCAAGAAGCCGCGCGCTGTCGATATGGTGCCCGAAGAGCCCGACGCGATGGCGCCGGACGAGGAATACCAGCTCACGCCGGCGGGTCGTCGCGAACGCATTGGGCAGATTGTTCGCCTGGTCAAAAAGTACCGCGTGTGGGATAACCTCACGCCGGTTCGTTTGCGCCGCCTGCTCGAGGAACTCGGCCCCATGTTCGTCAAGATGGGGCAGATTTTGGCCAACCGGTCCGAGATTCTGCCGCAGCGCTTTTGCGACGAGCTGCGTCGTCTGCGCTCCGACGTGGAGCCGGTGCCGTACGAGGTCGTACTCAGTTGCCTGGAAGAAGAATACGGCCTGCGCCTGGGGGAGATGTTCGATGCGATCGACCCCAATCCGCTTGGTAGCGCATCGCTCGCGCAGGTGCACCGCGCTCGTCTGGTGACGGGCGAGGACGTGGCCGTCAAGGTGCAGCGCCCCGGTGCGCAGCAGGTTATGGCACAGGACATCGATATCATCCGCTCGGTGGTGCGCATCGTTTCCAAGTTCGTCAACACCGATCAATTCGTTGACCTGCACGGCGTAGTCGAGGAGTTGTGGACCTCGTTTCGCGAGGAGACCAACTTTTTGGCCGAGGCCAAAAACCTCAACGACTTCTACGAGTTCCATAAGAGCGTTCATGGCGTGACGTGCCCTAAATCCTATCTGGACCTGTGCACCGAGCACGTGGTGGTCATGGATTACGTCGACGGCATTTCGATCGCCGATCCTGAACGCTTGGTGGCCGAGGGCTATGACTTGGAAAAGATCGGTGCCGCGATTGTCGAGGACTACTCGACGCAGGTGCTCGATGACGGCTTTTTCCATGCCGACCCGCATGCGGGAAACATCATCCTCAAGGACGGCATCGTTTACTTTATCGACTTGGGCATGGTCGGACGCATGTCGAGCCACGACCGCGGTATCGTCAAGGACATGATTTTCGCCGTGGCCGAGGGCGACGTGCCCAAGCTCAAGGATTCGCTCATGCGCTTTGCCGTGACGCGCGGCGATTCGGCCGAGCTTGACCATTCGGCCTTTTTGTCCGATTTGGACTTTATCGTGGCTGACTTTGCGGGCCTTGACCTGAAGGATCTGGATATCGGCGAGTTTTTGACCTCGCTGCTAAACCTGGCGCGCAAAAACGATGTTGAGCTGCCGAGCGTGGTAACGATGTTCGCTCGCGGCATGGTGACGCTCGAGGGTTTGCTGACCGAGTATATGCCCAACGTCAACATGATCCAGATCATTCAGGCTCATATCAAAAACGAGAAGAGCACCTATGCCCGCATGCGCGAGATGAGCCGCGACTTTGCCGCGAGCAGCTATCGCGCGGCAAAAGGCTCGCTCGAGGCGGCCGAGTATTTGGGCTTGGCTTCGCGTATGCTCACGCGCGGCCAGCTTAAGGTGAACACGCAGATCATGAGCAGCGATAAGGCGCTGCGACAGCTGGGCGGAATTATCGACCGTATGTCGATGGCTATCGTTATCGCCGGTCTGTTTATCGGTTCGTCGGTGGTGTACTACGCACGCATCGAGCCGGTTGTGTTTGGTATCCCGGTCATTGGCTTTATGGGCTACGTGAGTGCGCTGGTGCTGGCGCTCATGCTGGGCCGCAATATCTGGCTCAACAGCCACGGCGGCAAGCACTAGAGGCTGCGACCGTCACCGCATTCTCCTATCGCAAACAATAGCTTTTACCTTGGGCTTCGCCTGCGTGCGAGGCCCTTTTGCGTGATACCATTTTGACAGTAATAATCGATGGCCTAGATGGTGGTGCGGAGACGCACGAATGCGCGGTTTTCCTGCGCGTTTGGGAGAATCGGGGTGCAAGTCCCCGGCTGTACCAGTAACCGTAATTCCTCTTGGCTCGGGATGTTCACGTCGCAGATCGGACGACGTGCCTGAGCCGTTAAGGTTAAGTCGGATCGCCTCCCATCTTGCATGCGGCTGCGGCGTATGCCGCCGGTGTGCATAGGGCTCTGGAGGGAAGGGGGACCCCGATGGGGGAACTCGAACGCAACATGCGCGATGACGTGGGGCAGCCGCTGGGCAATGCTCCAAGTACAGACAATGGGGGACAAATGGATATGTTTGAGGACGAGCGCGAGCGCGCCTCGCTGCATCGCCGTGGCGCGATTGCACGCGGCGTAGCCAAGCGCGGCCTGGTGGCATTCCTGGCCTTCGCGATGGCCTTTGGCACCACGCCGGCTCAGCTGTGGGCCGAGGGCGCCGAGGGCATTGCCGATGCTGTGGCTCAGGCTGCGACGCCGAGTGAGGGCGCGGGGGCCGCGGACGGTACTGCCGACCAGGGCAAGGCCGAGGTTTCGGATTCCGGGAGCGCGCCTGCAGCTAGTGCCGCCACAACAGAGGCAGCAACTGGCGACGAAGGCTCGGCGACGGGGGAGAGCCCTGCCACGAGCGAGCAGTCTTCGACGGCATCCGCTGGCCAAGCGGGATCTGCCGCCGCGGCTGCCGTTCAGACAGAGAACTCGACAGAAACCGGCGATGTCGCCAAGAAGCAGGTCGAGGTCTCGTTCTCGATTATCGGCACCGATGCTGACGGCAAGGCTCAGACCTGGGTGGCACCTACGCAGCTCAAGCTCGACGAGGGCGCGACGGCTGCGGATGCCTTCATTAAGCTGCAGGAGAAGACGGGCTTCAAGGCGAAGTACGAACCGAACACGGCATACGGTTTCTACCTCGAAAGCATCACATCCCCGAGCGATGGTCGCACGCTTGCCTACGATCCGACGACTTATGCCTTCTGGCAGCTGTTCGTCGACGGCGCGTCTTCCTCGGTTGGCGCGAGCAGCGTCAAGCTCACCCAGGGGCAGAAGATTGAGTTTGCCTATACGGCTGGTAGCTCGTCCCCTGTCGTTAAGGACCAGGTTGCCGCAAGTGTGACCGTCATTGGTCGCGATGCCCAGGGCAAGACTCAGACTTGGGTCGATAATGCGCAGTATGTGGTGACGTCCGGTTCGAGCGCGCTTGATCTTACGAAGGTCGCACTCGAGGCGAACGACATTGACGCCGTTGCTGCGGGCTCCTTCATTCTGAGCCTTAAGTACAACGGTGTTGAGCTGGGTACGCCCCAAGATTATTCGACCTATTGGCAGCTGTTCATCAACGGCAAGTCGAGTGACTATACGGCGGACAATGTCACCATCCATGCCGGCGATACCGTCACGTGGTTCTACGGTGGCTGGGGCGACCAGTTGCCGTCCGATTCTGTCCATGCTTCTGTTCAGGTTCTCGGTAAGGACAAGGACGGCAAGCAGCAGGTTTGGGCTTCGACGGGTCAGACGAGTCTCAAGGCAGGCTCCACTGCCAAGGATCTCCTTGAGCAGGTCGGCCTTACTCTCGATGCTGGTGAATCGTCTTGGGGCTGGTTCCTCAACGGCATTTATTCGCCCTTCGATGGTAAGTCCTATTGTGGCTATGATGCTGCGACCAATAGCTATTGGCGCTTCTACGTAAATGGCAAGTTCGCCGACGTTGGCGCCGGTGCCTACAAGCTCCAGGAGGGTGACGCCGTCACCTTTATGTATGGTGCTGACGCCGATGCCCTCCCCGGTCAGGTGCTTGGATCCGCCGATGTTATCGGTCCCGATGTCAACGGGAACAATACGCGGTGGGGCACGGCAAGCAATGTTTCTCTGCCCGAAGGCTCCACGGCCCAGAACCTTATTGAGGCAGTTCTGAAGGCCAAGGGCGTTGCGCACAACGGCTCCCAGAGTGGTGAGTACTGGTTCCTGAATTCCATTACTTCGCCGTTCGATCACAAACCGTATGGTTGGGATGCTGCGACCAATAAATATTGGCATCTGTATATCAACGGAGAGCCCTCCTTACTCTGCGCCAATCAGATTACGCTCAAGAGCGGCGATAAGGTCACGCTTGCCTATACCACCGATAATTCGCCCATGCCCGATCCCGACAAGATTGTCGTGGATCCGAGCGCGACGACTCCTGATTGGGATGCCGAGTGGGCCGGCTACGGCAACAGTGGCAACGGTTCGACCGTAACGGATGCCAAGACGCCTGCGCAGGCCGCCGGTCTTAAGTGGACCTTCGATTGGAAGGCCGAGTCTGGTCAGCAGTATGCCAACTGCAGCGAGCCTGTCATTGCTAACGGCTTTGTGTACATCGCGACCGAGAACGAGCTCATTAAGATCGATTCGTCCACGGGCAAAAAGGTTGCCTCTGCGCCGCTTGCCTCCAAGGTGAGCTATACCTCTCGTCCGATCTATACCAATGGCCTTATCATCGTTCCGCTCAACGGCGGTGCGGTCCAGGCGATTACTGCAGACAAGCTGATCTGCAAGTGGCTGACGCCTGGTTTGACGGACTTGACGCAGAGCTCCTGCACCGTCGTTTCGGACGGCGAGTACGTCTATGTAGGCTCGGTCGATATTTCGTATGACGAGAATTACAACGCGACCTACGGCAACGGCTCCTTTGCGCGCATTAAGATTGCCACGGGCGAAGTTTCTTGGCAGACCATCGACCCTGCCGAGGGCTATTACTGGACTGGTGCGGCTTTGACGGATAAGTATGCCATCGTTCCTACGAGCGCGGGTACGCTTAAGTGCATTGATAAGACGACGGGCGATGTCGTTTCGACCATGAAGCTCGGCGCTGTCGCAAATGCCGATTGCACTGCCGATCCGTCCAATGGTTCGACCTTCTATCAGATGACGCACGACGGAAAGCTCCATGTGATTTCGCTTTCGGCGAAGGGCGTGCTGAGTGAACAGAAGACGGTTGATCTGGGCCTTACGAATAATCTGAGCGCCCCTGCGGTGTCTGGTGACAATCTGATTGTCGGCGGACAGACGGCTACTGGCTCTGCTCTGGTTCTCTATAACCTGAAGACGGGTAAGACCACGATGGTCGCTGCTGCCGACGGCAAGGCTCTGCCGGCTGGCCTCAACGGTATTGCTGCTACTCCGCTGGTGAGTGTTCAGGGCGGCAAGACCTATGTGTACTTCACCGTTAACAGCGCGGATAGCAAGGATTACGTCAACTACTCTGCTGGTGGTGGCGTGTATCGCTATACGCTCGGCGATGCAGAGGCGACGCAGATTTATGATGCGGCTGGCCATTACCAGTACTGTGACTCTCCGGTCATTGCCGATGCTTCTGGCAATCTCTACTACATTAATGATTCGGGCACGCTGTTTAAACTTGGAGCTGTCGAGTCTTGGACGGTTGCCTTTAACTCCAACGGCGGGTCTGCTTGCGACACTAAGTTTGTTGCTACGGACGATGGCAAGCCGGCCGATCCGACGCGCGATGGCTACACTTTCGGCGGTTGGTATACCGATGAGGCTTGCACACAGGCGTATGACTTCGCCACGCCAGTAACGGCCGATCTGACGCTGTATGCCAAGTGGACCAAGAATGCCGTTAACCCTGGCGGTAATGGCGGCGCTGGTTCGAATGGCGGCGGCGGTTCTGGTACCGGTACTGGTTCCGGCACTGGCGCTGGCGCGGGTTCTGGCTCCGGCTCGAAGGGCGGCGCTATTGCCCCGGGCCAGAAGCCGGTGATCAAGACGACGGTGTCGACCAAGACCGAGACCAAGGAAAACAAGTCCGACAAGAAGGATGAGAAGAAGTCTGACAAGAAGGACAGCAAGTCCGACAAGAAGTCCGATTCCAAGTCCGATACGGGCGCTGCTTCCACGACCACTGTTAGGAAGTCCTCTGGTGCTTCCGAGCAGGAGGCTGGCACCAACCCGCTCGCCATCGTTGGCATCGCCGCCGGCGTCATCGGTCTTGCCATCGTCGGTGTGTTCGTGTTCACCAAACGTCGGTAGGTGAGGGTTGTGTCCAATAAATCCAAGGACGCTGACCCCAAGCAACCGGATTCCTCGTTCATTCAGTTCGACGATGCAAAGCAAAAGGGCGCCGCTTCGGCGGCGTCCGTCCCTCGCCGCAAGGCGCTCCTTGGCGTTCTGACTGCCGCATGCGTCGTTCTGATCGTGGTCTCTCTGGGCTTTGTCCATCCCTCCGAGAGCGGTGCTTGGTCCATTGATTGGATCGTCCAGACCGTGGCGGGGGAGAGCATCGTCGCCAAGGATGGCAATGGGTCCGGCTCGACTGTCGCTTCGGGCAAGGCCGGTTCCAAGGATTCCAAATCTTCTGATGATACGAATGACGGGTCTAGGGGTTCTGACAAATCTGACTCCAAGAAAGATTTCGAGTCTTCGGACAAGGAATCGGACAAGAACTCGGATAGCAAGAAGTCCGGCGAAAAAGGAGCGGGAAATAAAAAGACTGACAACAGTCAGTCGGCTTCTCAGAATTCGGCAACGTCCGGTGGGCCTTCTGCCGTTCCTGATAACGGTAATGCCCCCTCGGGCAACCAGAGCGTCTCTCAGGAGTCTTGCTACGTTACCGTGACTGTCTCGGTTACTTCGAGCGCTGTGGGCAATCCTGTGTCCGCTGGTGGTACCTACACCTTTAATGAGGGAGCAACTGCCTACGACGCTCTATGCGCGCTGGGTATTTCTATAAATGCGCGCGGCTCGTCGTTTGGTATTTATGTTGCCGCCATCGGTGGCCTGGCCGAGAAGGATGAAAACTATGGAAGCGGTAGCGGCTGGTGTTATTCCGTCAACGGCACAACGCCCATGACGGCCTGCAGCAACTACGTTCTCTCAAACGGCGACAACGTGGTCTGGTATTACGTGACAGGCTAGGGGCCTCGACATATCGCATAAAAACGGGCGGTTCGGACAACCGAGCCGCCCGTTTTTATGCGAATGGGACGTCGTTTCCCAATCGAGGCTCAACCGGAAATTGCATCCTACTCTGAATGTGAATTCCGGGACACAGTTTCCGCATCAGCATCCATGGGGAAGGCGCATCCCGTTCTAGACATCGATAACGGGATGCGCCTTCCGTTTCGCTGTCCGCGGGAAACTACGTCCCGGAATCCCGGCTCAGACCGGGATACAGTTTCCCGATGGGGCGGGTTTCGGAAAGCGTGTCCCGCTCTGAGGGCTCATTCCGGGATGGACTTTCCGCATGGGGGTTCATCTGGAAACTGCGTCCCGCTCTGGCGGCGAATTCCGGGACGTGCTTTCCGCTTGAGCCGCGTTGCGGAAACTGCAGCCCGTTTTGAGGGCCCAATCCGGGACACAGCTTCCGGAGCGGCGCCCATGGGGAAAGCGCATCCCATTTCGGCATCGTAGCCCGTCTCGTGCGCGTCACTCGGCAAACAAAAAACCGGTTGGAACGTGAATTCCAACCGGCTGCGAAGCGAGATTATGTTGGGTCGTCTACGACTGCGCGCCCTCGAGGAAAAGGCGACGGCTAAAGTAGTTGTACCAGGTGACCAGGAACGTGGCGATGGCCTTCATGGCCTGGTAGCCGATGCTCAAAAACGTGACACCCACAAACATGTACAAGTCGTTGAGGCCCAGGCCGATCACCGACAGGATGGTGAAGATCGTGAACTCGCGCTTGCGGCTCATGCCCTCGCGGTGGTCGAACACGTACTTCATACTGAGCCAGTAGTTGACCACGACGGACGTGATAAACGAAACCGTGGTGCTCATCAAAAAGTCGAGGTGGAACAGCTCGACGAGCGCAATGAGCATGCCCCAGTCGATGCCAAAGGAGATAAGACCCACGACGGCAAACTTGAGGAACTGCTTGGTATGAGGTTGTGCCAGTGCCTTGCGCACGTAATCACATCCAATGCGTTGACGAATCGAGCAGAGGATACTTTAGAGCTTTTGCAAGGAAAACGTAAGGTCTTTGCCAAGAACTATACGAACTCGCCAAATTTTCAAGAGCTAATCCGCAGACGTTGAAAAATTGCCCGTAAACGAACGATGCCCACGGGCGATACTGTACTGAGCGCGCATTGTCCGTGGGCATCGTAAGGCCGTAGGGTTGTGAGTTACATGGTCTCGTCACCCTCCAGGAAGATCTTTCGGGTCACAAAGTTGTAGACCATGACAAGCGCGGTGGCGCAGATCTTGGCGATATTGGCCTCGAGCCCCAGACCGGCGTTGAGCGCCAGCACGATGCCGTCGTTGAGCACCAAACCGATCACGGATAGCACGACAAAGATGATGAACTCGCGGCGGCGGCTCATGCCTTCCTTGTGCGCAAACACGTACTTCATGCTGGCGACGTAATTAAAGATGAGCGAGACGATAAAGCCGCTGGTGTTGGCGATTAGGATGTTGAGGCCCAGACCGTAGTGGAGCAGATTCATAATGCCAAAGTCGATAACCGTGGCAATGACACCGACGACGCCAAATTTCATGATCTGCGCAAGGAGCTTTTGCATGGTACCTGCCTTAAGCTGGCGCCGAAGCGCCGCGGGGATGACAAACTTAGCAAGTTTAGCCAATCCCCGCGGGTGGTGCTAGGCGCGCTCCTCGATAGCACCGTTTCTATATGCATCGAGCAGCTGGCGCAGATCCTGGATTTGGCTGCGAATCTTGGCGCCAGTATCGGTGTCGCTCACCATGCGGCGACGGTCTGCTTGGTCAAAACGGTTGGTCTCGCTTTCGATGTCCACGTTGCGCGTGAGTGCCTCGGCAACCGTTGTAAAGGCCTGGTGCGACTTGAGGCGGCATCCGCGCGAGCTCGAGATGAGCGTGTAGCCGGCGATGCCTGTTTTGGGATGGTAGGCGCGACAGAAACCGCCATCGATGACCAGCAGCTTACCGTTGGCGCGGATGGGCTGCTCGCCTTTGGTGGTTTTGACCGGGGTGTGGCCGTTGATGATGTGGCCCGTCGGCGAGCAGGCCATGGGTGCGACGCCAAACTCGCGCATGATATCGTCGCAAACGGACGAGGACGTGGTGAGCGTATAGTACGGGTCCATCGGCTCCAC
>CABRWN010000007.1 GCA_902474645.1 uncultured Collinsella sp. | reverse complement strand
CCGCCATGTCGAGGACAATCCCCGATATGGCGGTTTTACTCCTCCGGAATCGGAAACGCACGGATGAACTCTGCAGGCGAGAAGGTCTTGATGGTCGAGCGCACAAAAGCGGCGCGGTCACGCGTGATGATAAAGTCCACGCCGGCACGCTCGGCCATCGCGCGGATACAGCCGTCCTCAAAGTCCGGTTCATCGGAATAGGCGGAGGTAAAACAAGTTTCTTGGTCGAGAGGCTCTACCGAGTAGCTCTTAAGGCAGTCGCGCACCACCTCGCGGGCGCGCGCCTCGCCTGCCTGTTTAGTGAGAATGTAGTACGCGTCCTTGAGAGAGCAGGCCGAAACAACACCCTCGATAAGTCCCACGTCAACGAGCCCCTTGGTCGCTTGCGCCGCCCCATGCTCCGACCGGCCCGGCAGCACGCAATCGAGCAGAAAATTGGTATCGAAAAATGCCCTCATAGGTAGCGCTCCCTCGCGACGCGCTTTTCATCTTCAACCGTCATCGTATCGAGCGGCGTTCCCTTTGGCATGTTAGCCACGATATCGAGATACTCCTGGTAGTCCTCATTCTCCGCGAGCATCTCACGGATCTCCTTCCAGGTGATCTTGGGATGCCACATCGTACCCACGTCGCGCTTGGGCTTGCCCGTGCCGCACATCGGCTTTGCACCCCCACGCTCCTGGGCAGCGTCATATTCCACCGTAACTGGACCTTCATAGTCGAGCGGCACGATCTTGAACAACGGCTTGCTCCGCTTGAAGACCACAACCTCCTCGCCCTCATTGGCAACCTTTTCGGCCACCTGCGTAAGGTTTTGGCGCAGTTCCGAAAACGCGACGGTAACCATAACTGCTCCTCTCAACATATATCTTCACTGTTCAGTATACACGTTAATATTAATGTTAACGTGTATAAGAATCACCACAATGGGGGCGATCAACCATTACGGGCACCTCTGCTTTGTATGAATCTCTTATCGCCCCGGGACGGCACCGGTCCACAGGATCACCCTCAGCAACCTACATGACGCAGATCATGCTGCCCGCCGACCCATCCAGATAAAAACCTCCCGGAAAGCATCGAACTTTCCGGGAGGTTTTCTAATTTGATTATCGATGTCCTAAGCCTGGGGCACCTCACCAGTAGCTAAGATCTGCTCGAGCGCGTCCTCGTCCAGAACGGGTATGCCCAGCTGCTCGGCCTTGGTGAGCTTGGAGCCCGCCTTGGGGCCGGCGACCAGATAGCTCGTCTTCTTTGACACACTGCCCGAAACCTTGGCGCCGAGTACCTTGAGCGCCGCGCCCGCCTCGTCGCGCGTGCGGTTGACGAGCGTGCCGGTGAGCACGAAGGTCAGACCCGCAAGTGGCTGTGCGTCGGCGAGCTCGCCTGCCACGCCAGCGTCGGCTGCGGCTTGCGCGTGCGCGGCGCCCAAGTCAACCTCGAGCGACAGGCCCGCCTGGCGCAGACGCTCCAGCACGGCCAGGTTTTCGGGCACGGCCAGGAACTGCTTAACGCTCGCCGCAATCTTGGGACCGATGCCCTCGCATTCGGCGATGTCCTCTTCGCTCGCCAAGATGAGCTTGTCAATCGACAGGAATCGCTCGGCGATGACCTCGCCCACGCTCTTGCCCACGTGGCGGATGCCCAGGGCAAACAGCACGCGACCGAGCGGCTGGCTCTTGGACTTGTTGAGCTCGGCGATGATTTTCTCGGCCGTCTTGAGACCCACCGGAATGGGGTCGCCCTTCTTGACGCCCTTTTTGCTGTTGGAGCTGGCATAGGTACGCCCCGTGTCCAGCCCTGCGATGTCGTCGACCGTGAGCTGGTAGAAGTCTGCGACGTCGTGGATCAGGCCGGCGGCGATCATCTTGTCGACGATCTCGTCGCCCAGGCCGTCGACGTCCATGCAGCCGCGGCTCACCCAGTGGAGCAAGCGCTCCTTGAGCTGCGCGGGGCAGTCGATGGAGACGCAGCGGTAGGCCACCTCGCCGTCCTCGTGGACCACGGGACTGCCGCACACGGGGCAGACCTCGGGCATGTGCCAGTCGACCGAATCGGCCGGGCGCTTGTCGAGCACCGGGCCCACGACCTCGGGGATTACGTCGCCTGCCTTGTGCACGATGATGGTATCGCCCTCGCGCACGTTTTTGCGACGGATCTCGTCAATGTTGTGCAGCGTGGCGCGCGCGATGGTGGAGCCGGCGACCGTCACCGGGTCGAACTCGGCGACCGGCGTGAGCACACCGGTGCGGCCCACCTGGATGCGGATTTCGCGCAGGATGGTCTGCTTTTCCTCGGGCGGAAACTTAAAGGCAATGGCCCAGCGCGGCGCGCGGGCAGTAAAGCCCAGATCGAGCTGTTGCTGAAAGCTGTCCACCTTTACGACCACGCCGTCGATGTCGTAATCCAGGTCGCCGCGGTGCTCGAGGGCCTGGGCACAGAACTCGTGGACCTCAGCCGGCGTGGCGCAACGAGCCACGTTGGGGTTGACGCTAAAGCCGGCGCTGCGCAGCCAGTCGAGAAATTCGCGCTGGCTGTGGACGTGCAGCGGGTCGGTATCGGCAATGGCATAGATAAAGGTGGCCAGGTCTCGGCGCGCCGTGACCTTGGGGTCCTTCTGGCGCAGGCTGCCGGCAGCGGCGTTGCGCGGGTTGGCGAAGGGGTCGCGGCCCTCGGCATCGGCCTCTTCATTCAGGCGAACAAAGCTGCCCTTGGGCATATAGACCTCGCCGCGTACTTCGATGGTACGCTCACGGTCGGCACCCATGTGGGCGAGCGCTGCCTCGGACAGATGCATGGGCACATCCTTGATGGTACGGACGTTAAGTGACACGTCCTCACCCGTAGTGCCGTCGCCGCGCGTGGCGGCGCGCACAAAGGTGCCGTTTTGATAGGTAAGGGCCACGCCCAGGCCGTCGATCTTAAGCTCGCAGGTATAGGTGACGCTACCGGCACCGAGCGCATCCTCAGTGCGCTGGAGCCACGCGTCGAGCTCGTCCAGATCCATGGCATCGTCCATGGAATACATGCGTGCCATGTGCGTGACCGGCGTAAACTGCTCGCTCACGTAGCCGCCCACGCGCTGGGTATAGCTGTCGGGCGTCACCAGGTCGGGGTAGGTGGCCTCAATTTCCTGCAGCTCAACAAGCATTTTGTCAAAGGCAGCGTCCGTGATCTCGGGCGCATCGAGCATGTAGTAGCGGTAGGCATGGTAATCGAGCTCGTGGCGCAGCTCGGCCGCGTGCGCTGCCGCCTGGGCACGGGCATCGGCCGGTGCGGTGGCTTCCGCGGTCGTGGGCGTTTTGGTATCGATGTCCACGCCGTCACCAAACAGGCTCGATTGCTCCATAGCGGCACTCCTTCGCTCGATTTCAAACGGATACTAGAGTACCACCGGTCACGATGGGGCCGAATAACCCTTTCGAACCGCACCGAATCGGCAGCCACCAGACCGGGGTGGACAGTTAGTTCAGATACGTATAAATCCTAGAGCTGGATCGGGCACGAACACCTCTGTTTCGACTAATTTTGACTCCTCGAGACCATGTAAACGTCCCACCCTCCCTTCCAAACGCCCATTCGAGCCCCATCCCAATCAGCAATTGCTCAAAACGCATCCCAAGCTGCCCCAGATTTATACGTATCTGAACTAACTGTCCAGACCATTACGAACCAGCCCTCTTGTCAGCCCCAAGTGATCCGTTTTCCTCCGTCCCCAAGGGATCGGTACGAAAAGAGGGGCTGCCCAGCGTTGGCGGGACAGCCCCTCTGGCATCGGTATGCGCGATACGGCTCGTTAGAAACCCTGACCGTAGCCTTGACCCTGGCCCTGGCCCTGCTGGCCTAGCAGCTCCTCCAGGTACTGGCGCAGCTGCTCGTCGGTAATACCGCCGTTGCCGGTGTCGGTCGAACTGTCGTCCTGCTGCTGGTTCTGCAGCTCCTCATCGGAGCCCAGCTCGACGGTGACCTTCTTCTCTTCCTTGCCGCGCATGAGCGTGATCTCGACCTTCTCGCCCACCTCGTGGCTGCGTAGTGCGATGATCAGGCCATCGGCGCTCGTGATCTCGTCGTCGCCCAGCTTGGTGATGACGTCGCCCTCTTGGATGCCGGCCTTGGCAGCAGGACCATCCTCAACGACGCTCGCCACATACGCGCCGCTATCGGTGCTCAGCTTGTTGGTGCGGGCGTTGAGCGCATTGACGCTCGAAAGCGTAGCGCCCATGTACGGATGCACCGGCGTCTTGCCGTCGATGATCTGGTCGGCAATGTTCTTGGCGTAGTTAACCGGAATGGCGAAGCCAACGCCCGAGCTGGAGCCCGAATAGCTCTCGATGAGCGAGTTGATACCCACAAGCTCACCATTGTCGTTGACGAGCGCGCCACCGGAGTTGCCCGGGTTGATGGCGGCATCGGTCTGGATCATGTTGGCATAGATGGTGTTACCGCTGGTAGAACTCATGGCCGTGGAGCGATACAACGCCGACACAATGCCCGTGGAGACAGACTGCTCGTTGCCGAACGGCGAACCGATGGCCATAACCCACTCGCCCACGTTGAGCTTGGAGGAGTCACCGATCTCGATCGGCGTAAGCTTGGAGGCGTCGGCGTCCTTGAGCTTGATGACGGCCAGGTCGCTCGAAGCATCGTTGCCCACGAACTCGGCCTCGTAGGTGGTGCCGTCGTCCATGGTCACCACGTACTGGTCATAGCCATCGACCACGTGGTTGTTGGTGAGGATGTGGCCCTCGGTATCGAGCACCACGCCCGAACCGACGCTGCCCGAGTTGTCCGACTCGTCGGCAGACTGCGAAAGCGAGCCATTCTGGCTGCCGCTCGAAGTGGCGGTAATGGAAACCACGGAGGGCAGGGCCTTGGCAGAAACGGCCTCGGCCAGCGTGGTGTCCTCGGAATCAATCGTAATCTTTTGCGTCGACGAGCCAGATGCGCCCGCCGTCACGGCGTTCCTGCCGCCGCCAATATTGAGCGTGCCGCTCATAATGAGCGCGATGACCAGCAGGGCACCGCATGCACAGCCGGCGAGTGCCGTAATAAAGATCGGCAGCTTTTTGGTTTTGGTCTTGACCACCGTGTGCTTGTTTACAACCTGTTGGCCGCCCAGCGGCTTGCCGGTCTGTGTGTCGTAAGCCTGCACGTAGGGAATGTTGTTGCCGGCAGGCGTCGACTCCACCTGCACACGCGGCTGCTGCTGGGTCTCGCCAGCGTTGCCCGCATCCTGGGGACGCTGGGAATCGTTCTCGCTCATGGCTGCGATCCTTTCGTCAAATAACCAAAGGCCCGCCAAACATGTGGCGGGCCATCATTGTTCACGTTGAGTTGTACCCCAATATGCGGGCGTACGTGTATGAGAACGCAATCTTTTAGGAATGCTTAAGTTCTGCTGCAGGCCCGAAAGGAACCCGCGCCTGCGTCAAAACCACCACAAAGGTGTCTGTCCCCTTTGTGGTGGAAATCTAGTCCTTAAACAGATAGCCCACGCCGCGGACGGTGGTGATGTGTGCCGCGATCTGCGGACCCACCTTAGAGCGGATGCGTCGAATGTGCACGTCGACGGTACGCGTGCCGCCGCAGTACTCAAAGCCCCACACGCGGTGCAGCAGCACTTCGCGGCTGTAGGCACGGTTGGGGTGCGTCGCCAAAAAGCTCAGCAGCGAGTACTCCATCAGCGTCAGGTCGATGGGCTCGTTATCGAGCGTCACCTGGTAGGTTGCCAGGTTAATCTCGAGGTTATCGATGTTGAGCACATCGTCGGCGGTAACGGTCTCCTCCTCGCCCATCAGACGCTGCGCGCGAGCCTTGAGCTCGTTGGGCGTCGCCGTGGGGCATACAAAGTCGGCATGCGCGTGATTGGGCAGGCGCAGGGTACCGAGCGCCTCGTCGTCGACGATCACCAGCATGGGAACGCCGCCGCGATCGTCGAGCCATTTGGCAATCTGATCGATGCGGTCGCTGCGGATGCCATCGGAATCGAGGATCAGCAGGTCAAAGTCGTGCGCCGCAGTCGGCGAATCGGGGGTTGCCAGGCTCACCTCGACACCCAGGGTGGTCGTCAAGCTGCGGGCAAACTCGTGGAAGCGCGTCGTGCGCGCCATGAACAGGGCACTCTTTTCGGACATATCGGCCTCCAAAGAAATGAGCTCAATCGTACTGGAACAAGCCAGCGTGATTAGGAGTTCGCCAGGTAGTGCCTGATCTCCCACTCGGTGATCGTAGACTCAAACTTATGCCACTCGGCGCGCTTCTTTTTGAGGAAGAAGCTGTGGATGTGCTCGCCGAGGGCATCCTTCATAAACTGCGAGTCCTCAAACACGTCGAGCGCCTCTTTGAGCGAGCGCGGCAGCGGCGTGTAGCCGGCCTCGACCATCTGACGGTCGGTAAGCTTGAGCGTCTCGGCAGTTGCCTCGGGCGGGAGCTCCAGCTTGCGCTCGATGCCGTCGAGACCAGCCGCCAGCGTGACGGCGTTGACCAGATACGGGTTAGCCATGGGATCGGGGCTACGAAGCTCGATGCGCGTGGACAGCTGCTTGCCGGGCTTGTAGACCGGGATGCGGACCATGCTCGCGCGGTTGCGCAGGCCCCACGTGGCGTACTGCGGCACGGAGTCGCCACCCGTGGTGATGCGCTTATACGAGTTGACCGTGGGGTTAGTGATAGCGCTGATCTCGCGCGCGTGCGCCAGGATGCCGGCCATGTAGTGCTTGGCGATATCGGAGAGGTGGTACTTCTCGTCGTCCTCGCCCCAAAAGACGTTGTTGCCGTCGTGGTCGAACAGCGACTGGCACAGGAACATAGCACTGCCATCCTCACCCGCCAACGGCTTGGGCATAAAGGAGGCGTGGCAACCGCTCTCGTAGGCCTGCTGCTTAATGATGAGCTTGGCCGTGGTGATGGCGTCGGACATGCTCAGGGCCTCGGCATGGCGCAGGCTCATACCGTGCTGCGAGCGACCGGCAGCGTGGAAGGTGTACTCCACGGGCACGGACATCTTCTCGAGCGTGAGGACCGTGTTGCGACGCAGGTCGCGAGCGGCATCGCTCACCGAAAGATCGAAGTAGCCCACGTTGTCGAGCGGCTCGGGGGTGTGCTCGTCGGGGAAGTAGTAATACTCCAGCTCGGCACCCACGTTGAGCAGATAGCCAGCTTTCTCGGCCTTGCGGAACATGTGGCGCAGGGCATCGCGCGGATCGCCGGCAAACGGCTTGCGATCGGGAGTGCACACGTCGCAGAACACGCGGGCGACGCCGTTGTGGCTCGGACGCCACGGCAGGATCTGGAAGGTCGAAGCATCGGGAAACGCCAGCATGTCGGCTTCCTCGGGCGTAGCAAAGCCCTCGATGGCGGAGCCGTCAAAGCCAATACCCTCCTCAAAAGCGACCTCGAGGTCCTCGGGGCTAATGGCAAAGTTCTTGAGGCGGCCGAGAATGTCGACAAACCACAGACGAACAAAGCGGATGTCACGCTGCTCTACGGAGCGGAGTACGTAATCGATGTTCTGCTGGTTCATGTCGCTCCCCTTTCTTTCGGGCGGGTTTCGACTGGTCTATATCGCAGATACTATCGCAGAAAAATGTTTCCGCAGGGTTAAAGCGTATCAAGCGCTCAAAAAACGTGTGCGAACAGGCGGTTGCGAACGAGCGACTAGCGCAAGGTCGATGCGCGGTGTTCGATGTGGCCGGGGATCTCGATGCGCTTGGGGGCGAGCTTTGCGGCATCGCCTACCGTAGTGGTAACGACGTCGATGCGCTCGGACAGACGCTCGACTACGCGCTCGGCGATGGTAAGGGTATCCTGCGCGGCCGTGGTCACGCCGCCAAAGAGCACGTGGTTCCAGGGGTAATCGTCAAATGTCGCGATCTTGAGCCCAGCCGGCAACGAGGGTCCCAGCTGCGCTAATGCCTCGGTCAGGCGCAGGAAAACCAAGCCGTTGACGGCAATGAGGCCGAGCTTTTTACCGGCATGGCCGCGGATGGTCTCGTCCAAGCGGCCGACGCCCGTGGCACCACCGTCGGCCAGGGTGACGACCTCGCCGGCCAGGCCGCGGCGCGAGAGCTCGTCGGCAAACGCCTCAGCGCGCTCACGACGCACGGGGCTGTCATCGCTTGCCTCGGTAAGCAGGCACAGACGCTCGCTGCCCGCAGAGGCCAAGGCGTCTACCAGGCCGGCGACCAGCTCACGGTTGTTGGAGGTCACCAGATCGATGCCACCGTCGGCAACGTCGCGGTCGAGCAGTACAACGGGCAGGCGCCCCGCGGCCGCGGCGATCGCCTTGTCGTTGCCTCCGCAGGTATTGACGACCAGGCCGTCCACGCCGGCATCGATAAGTCTGGTGAGCGACTCTGCCTCCTTGGCGGGGTCGTTGCCGCTAATGGCCGTCATAAGCGAGCAGCCGCGCGCGGCGGCACTGGCGGAAAGCCCTTCGAGCATTGCGCTCGAGAACGGGTTGGCGATGTCGGCCAGAATCACGCCGATGAGGTTGGTGCGTGAGCTGCGTAGATTGCGTGCGGCGGCACGTGGGCGATAGCCAGTGCGCTCGATAACCGCCGCGATGCGAGCGCGGGTTTCCTCGGTCATCTGCCCGGGGCGGTTATTGAGATAGCGCGAGACCGTGGCCGGACTCACGCCCGCCTCGACGGCAATGTCCGTGATTCTCATCTGCGCCATAGCGCACCCCGTTTCCCCATTTTCGGCAGTCTGAGCCATTTTAGGCATTTTTTAACATTCTCGGTTGCAAAACGCTGTAGGTGAGCGGCATCGTTTTTGCGCCTCGAGCAGATGCGATGATGGACTAGACTGACGAGTCTTTAGGCAGCTCAAAGTAGTCGGGATGCAAGGCGATAACCGGGCCCTGCTCCTCGGGCATCAGATGCAAGTGCGTCTCTGCCAGATAGCTCGCCGTGTCGGTATCGCCCCTCTTAATGGCCTCGAGAATCCGGCGATGCTGCCGGCGAATCGGCTCCCAATCCAGGTCCTGCGACACCATACGCAACCAGTTGTATCGCTCAAAATGCGTGTTGACGCTCTTCATCCAATCCCACAGCATGTGACGACCGGCAATCACGAAACACGTCTCATGGAACAGGTTGTCCAGGTCAAAAAAACGACGCGTTTCGCTATGGTCGAGCGACTCGGACTCGGCAAGAATCTGCTCGAGCCGATGCTTTTGCTCGGGCGAGGCGGCCGAACAGCATTTAATAAGCACGCTTCTCTCGAGCTTCTCGCGCAAGAAACAGGCATTCTCGGCGTGTTCCATGCTGATCTTAGAGACGTAGGTGCCGCTCTTGGGACGCGTTTCCACCAGCTCTTGCTCGCGCAGGCGCACAAAGGACTCGCGAATGGGCGTGCGCCCGATTCCCGTCTCCTTTTCCAGACCAATCGCCGAAAGGCGCGTGCCGGGCCTGAGCTCGGCATAGATGATCTTGAAGCGCAGTGCGTTGTATGCCTGATCTTGCAGGCTCTGATTATGCTGGTGTTGTTCCATAAAGCCCTCGGATGAAGCTCACGGTTTGTCGAATATCACCGGTAATACTATCGCATCCCCCATTCCTTCAGTTGCGGTGAGATAGAGACCACTTGCGCCGCCAGGATCACAAGAGCAAGCGGCGGCCGTCCCGAAACCCGGGGCGGCCGTCGCTTTTTGCTATCTAGCGACTGGTGCCGCGGGGACAGCCCCATGCACCAAGGGGCTTACTAGAGTTCGCAGGCAACCTTGTAGCCATCGCCGATGGCATCGCGGATGTTGCCGCACTTCTGGGCGTCGCCCAGCACGTGGGTAGCAACACCGGCAGCGGCAAGGTCGTCGGCCAACTTGGTATTGGGACGATAGCCCATGGCAAGCACCAGCGTATCGACACCGGTGATGGTGTGGACCTCGCCATCCTTCTCGTAGCTGATGGCATCCTCGGTAATCTCGGTCACCTTGGCCTCGGTCAGCACGTGAACGCCCTTGGAGAGCATGCGCGTGATGAGCACCGCGCGTCCGGCACCACCCTCGTTGGCGGCGAGCGTCTTGGTCATCTCGATAACAGTGACATCGCGGTTGGCCGGCGACAGGTCGTTGACCAACGGGGCCAGGTAATCGGCCGTCTCGCAGCCGACGGTGCCGCCGCCTACGATGACGATCTTCTTGCCCGGGAAAGCCTTGCCGCCCAGCAGGTCGTCAGCCGTCATAACCTGCTTAAAGCCCTGCATAAAGACCGGAGCGATGGGCTCGGCACCATAAGCCAGGACAACCTCGTAGCCCGCGTAGTCGCGCTGAATGTCCTCGGCCGAAAGCTCAGTACCAAAGACGCATGTGACGCCCACCTCAGCAAGGCGACGGTACTGATACTTGATCACGCGGGTGAGTTCCTGCTTTGCCGGCGGAACGGCCGCGATGCGCATCTCGCCGCCCGGCTCGTCCTGCTTATCCACGAGCACCACGTTATGGCCGCGCTTGGCGGCAATGTAGGCTGCCTCCATGCCCGCAGGACCAGCGCCCACAACCAGTACATTCTTGGCCTCGGCGGCAGGCTCGTAGCCAGCCTCGTCGCGCTCCACGTCCGGGTTGACGGTGCAGGAGATGCGCTTGCCGAACATAATGCCGTTCAGGCAGCGCAGGCAGCCAATGCAGGGGCGAATATCGTCGGCATTACCAGATGCGGCCTTGTTGCAGAACTCGGCATCGCACAGGTTGGCGCGGCCCATCATGCAGATGTCGGCAGCGCCGTCCTCGATCAGCTCCTCGGCGATCCAAGCCTCGTTAATGCGGCCGACCGTGGCAACGGGAATGTTCACGTGCTTCTTAATCTCACGCGAGCAAGCGGCGTGCGAGGCCTGCTGCGTACCGGCGGCGGGAATCGCGGAGCCGCGCTTGATGGTGGTGCCGCCCGACACGTGAATCATGTCGACGCCGGCCTTCTCCAGGCGACGCGAGACGTAGATCATGTCGTTGAGGGTCAGGCCGCCATCGGTGTACTCATCGCCCGAGATGCGGACGTCGATGATAAAGTCCTTACCACAGCGCTCGCGAATCTCGGCGATGACCTCGAGCAAAAAGCGCATGCGGGCGTCGAGCGAGCCGCCGTACTCGTCGGTGCGCTTGTTGTAGAGCGGAGTCAAAAAGCCGCCGAGCATACCGTGGGCGTGCGCCGCATGGACCTCGACGCCATCGACGCCGGCCTTCTGCATACGCACGGCAGCGTCGCCAAACTGATGCGTGAGCTCGTGAATCTCGTCGACCGTGATGGGGCGTGGCGCCTCGCGGGCATAGGACGGCCCCACAAAGGACGGAGCGATCAGGCGCGGCGTGCCCGGAATGTTAAAGGCCATGTAGGCGGGATGGAAGAGCTGCGGCATGATCTTGCAGCCATACTCGTGGACGGCCGCGGCGAGCTTTTCCCAGCCGGGGATAAACGTGTCGTCGTAGCAGCACATGTCACCCGGCAGATAGGTATAGGTAGGCTCGACCGTCACGACCTCGGTGATGATCAGGCCCACGCCGCCCTTGGCACGGGCACGGTAATGATCGACCAAGTCGTCGGTCACATAGCCGTGATCGGCCAGGTTGGTAGATACCGGCGGCATAAAGACGCGGTTCTTGACCTCGGTCGTACCGACCTTGATCGGGCTAAAGAGCATCGGATAGGCGGAAGACTCCATACAGGGTTCCTTTCGTTTGAGCCGCTCGGCGGCAGTTGCTAACGTACTTATCGTATCAGCAACTGCCGCATCCGCAGCCAAACATACCCAAACGCCGGTCGACTAATGAATACCGCGACCCAAGTCTTCGGCGATTTTGTCGACGCCCTTAAGTGCAGCGCACGTCTTTTTGTTGGAGCAATGCCCCGTGCAAACGCCACCCTGAGCGCAGTCGGCGCAGGTGCCCTTACGGTAGATGCGCACGCACACGGCGACAAACGCAATACCGATAACAGCCAGTACAACAATATCGATAGGTGCCATAGCAAGCCTCCTCTAGTTAACCACCGCTTACTTTACCCCATTCTCCACCTACCAAAAAGGGACAGGTTTATTTTGGTCGGTTTTATCTGCGGAAACGCCACATCTCCCCCACCAAAAAGCCCGAGTGTCGCTGGGACACCCGGGCTTTTGGAAAGGGGCTAATCCTTATTCAGACTTAAGCGGAAACTGCGGCGGAAGCAGTGTTGGTCTCGTCCTCGTCGGTCCAAGCGTGCTTGGGCATGGGACGGAAGATCTGGAAGAGCATCGCAACCAGCAGCACAATGGCCACAACCGTCCAGATACCAAACTGCCCCAGAACAAGCAGGTTGTAGAACTGGTTGATGAACAGGGCGATCACCCAAGCAAAGGCGCACTCGTAGCCGATGGCAATCGCAGTCCACTTGCCAGAGTCCATCTGGTTGCGGATGGTGCCAATGGCGGCAAAGCACGGAGCGCACAGCAGGTTGAAGGCGCCGAAGGCAACGCAAGCGCCCATGGTGGGGAACATGCCGGCAAACGCAGTCCACAGGCTCGGGTCGGTCTCGCCCGCGTCGGCGACGGACAGCAGCGAGCCGGCGGTGGCGACGACGTTCTCCTTGGCGACGAGGCCAGAGACAGTCAGCGCGGTGGCCTGCCAGGTGCTAAAGCCGAGCGGGGCGAAGATCCAAGCGACCAGGTTGCCCAGCATGGCAAGCACGGAGTAGTCCATAAACTCCTCGGGGATGCCGTCCATCGCAGGCAGGAAGCCAAAGGAACCGTTATAGCTACCAAAGTTGGAGAGGAACCAAACGACGACGGTGGACGCAAAGATGACCGTGCCGGCCTTCTTGATAAAGGCCCAGCAGCGCTCCCACACGTGCAGCGCCCAGGAACGGATCGCCGGGAAGTGGTAGGCAGGAAGCTCCATGACAAACGGGGTCGGACGGCCGGCGAAGAGCTTGGTCTTCTTGAGCATGAGGCCCGAGGCGATGACGGCAAAGACGCCCAGGAAGTAGAAGAGCGGGCTGATCCATGCGGCCGTGGTGGAAGAATCGCCAATGATGGAGCCCATGAGCAGGGCGATGATCGGCAGCTTGGCGCCGCAGGGGATGAACGTGGTGGTCATGACCGTCATGCGGCGGTCCTTCTCGTTCTCGATGGTCTTGGTGGCCATGACGCCGGGGACGCCGCAGCCCGAGGACACGAGCATGGGGATGAACGACTTACCGGACAGGCCAAAGCGGCGGAACACGCGGTCCATGATGAAGGCGACGCGGGCCATGTAGCCGCAGTCCTCCAGGAAGGACAGCATCACGAACAGCAGGAACATCTGCGGCACAAAGCCGAAGATGGCGCCCAGGCCGCCGACGATACCGTCGCAGACGAGCGAATCGACCAGGCCACCGTCCTCGGTGCCACCCGCCACAAGCGCGTCGTGGACCATGGTGGTAATACCCGGAACATACGGGCCATACTCCGCCGGGTCAACCGAATCGGCGGCGTCACCCGCAGCCTCGACAGCCGCGTCGTAAGCGTCGCGGCCCTGACCGAGCACGTACCAGCCGTCGGTGCCGAAGAGCTGGTCGTTGGTGAAGTCCGTCACCGTGCCACCCAAGGTGGAAACGGCGATGTAGTACACGCAGAACATGATGACGACAAAGATCGGCAGGCCCAGGATACGGTTGGTAACCACGCGGTCGATCTTCTCGGAGGTGCTCATCTTGGCCGGGGCTTTGGTGAGGCACTCGTCGATGATGTGAGCGATCACGCCGTAGCGCTCACCGGTGATGATGGACTCGGCATCGTCGTCGCAGTCCTGCTCGCACTGGGCGACCAGCTCCTCCACGCGAGCGGCCTTCTCCTTGGTGAGGTTGATGAGTTTGCAGGCGTCTGCATCACGCTCGAACAGCTTGACGGCGTAATAGCGGCGCTTGTTGGCGGGAACGCTCGCAGGCAGATTGTTCTCGATGTGGTCCAGAACGTCCTCGATGGAGGAGTCGAACTTGTGCTCCGGCACCTGGCCCTTGGAAGCTGCGGACTTCTTGACCTGCTCGAACAGCTCCTTGATGCCCTTGTTCTTAAGAGCCGAGATCATCATGACCGGACAACCGAGCTTCTTGGAAAGCTTGTCCGTATCGATCTTGTCGCCGTTCTTCTCGACCAAGTCGGCCATGTTGAGGGCAACGACCACGGGCAGGCCGGTCTCGATGACCTGAAGCGCCAAGTACAGGTTGCGCTCGAGGTTGGTAGCGTCGACCACCTGGACGACCACATCGGGCTCGCCGCTCATGAGGTAATCGCGCGAGCATTGCTCCTCGGGGCTGTAGGGGGAAAGCGAGTAGATGCCAGGGAGGTCCGTGATGGTAACGTTCTTGTCGCTTAGGAGCTTGGCTTCCTTTTTCTCAACCGTGACGCCGGGCCAGTTGCCAACGTAGCCGTTGGCGCCGGTGATCAGGTTGAAAAGCGTGGTCTTGCCGCAGTTGGGGTTACCCGCCAGCGCGACATGGATCTGAGAATCCGCCATTCAATCCTTCTTCCTTGTGTGCCTGCGCTGCTTTCTCCGCGCAGGCTGGATAATGTGCTTCAAAGATGCTGCATTAAGTTAGAAAAACCTAACTTTATCTGCAGAAATATACGTCGCAAGCCCTTACTGGACCTCGACGACGGCCGCCTCCTCCTTGCGGATGGAAAGCTCGTAGCCACGCACGTTGATCTCGACCGGATCACCGAGCGGCGCGACCTTCACGACCTTGAACGAAGTGCCCTTGATGAGCCCCAAGTCCATAAGGTGGCGGCGAAGCGCACCCTCACCGTGAAGCTTGACGATGGTAGAGCTCTCGCCCACCTTAACGTCACCCAACGTCTTCATCCTCTTGTCCCCCTTTCGGTTTTTATGAAATGCTGCAGACTAACCGACGGTCATGATGTGCATGGCAACCTTGGAATCGATGCCAAAGCGTGCGCCCAGCACCGTGACGATGATATTGGCGCCACTCGAGCTCACCACGTGGATTTCGTTGCCCTCGACAAAGCCGAGGTCCTTGAGGTGGTGCTTCATGTCCTCATTGCCCTTTACACGAGACACGCGCACGGTTTCGCCCGCTTTTACCATCGAAAGCGGCATGGCCGGCATCTGCGGTCCGCAAGACATGAGTTGCTCCTAACGTCAGTTCGTCCTCAACATCGACGCGTAAAAAGTTAACCACGTCTATGTTCGCTATAGTAAACTAGCACGTGGTTAACTTTTTGGAAAGGGTCCCCATTCAGATTTCGAAAAAGTTTCCTATACGAAACAAAAAGGCGCGGCAAAGGACCATCCTTTACCGCGCCCTATCATGCTTAGAGCGAGAGATTTCTGATCGATGTGACACAGGAGGCCTCATCCACGCCCGAAACGCGGAACACGATGTCCTCGCCACATTCGCCACAGAGTGCCATGAGCCCTATAACGTCGCGGCCATCGACATGACGATTGCCAATCGAAACCGACACGTCACTACGATGCTTGGCGATAATGTCATAAAGCAGCGCAACCGGGCGGGCATGCAATCCCAACGGATCTTTAATCGTCTTTGTAAACTCGACCATGTCCCCTCCCACGACATCGCACATTCGGCCGGCAAACCCAGCCACGTGGTAGCTATTGTAGCGTTAGATGCCTGCCGAGGGCCCCTCCGGATACCCCGTGGGCAAAAAGTGGCAAATATGAGTACTGTCACCAATTTAGTAGCAGCAAAATCGAGAGCAAATTGCCTAATTTGAGCGATTCGAAGAGGCTGAAAGCCGTCAAACGCCCTTTAAAGGGGGTTAGATAAATTGATTTTGAGCCCATTTTCGCTCAGACCAGGCCGAAAAATATGACATCTCTTTTGCAACAGTACTCATATTTGGCATTTTTTGAACACGGGGGCCAAAACCATGCCCCAAAACACAAAAGGAGGGGCCTCGTAAGGCCCCTCCCTAGGAAAGGGAGTCGATTTATTCCACAGCCGTAGATTAATCCTAGCCGCTACTCCATCATATCGAGGACGGAAGGGCGAAGCTCGTTCTCGGCGGCCTCGGGATCGGTCTCGCGCAGGCGGTTGATGTAGCGGTTGTACCACATCACGGCAAGGCCCAGGAAGACAACCACGCCGCCAACGTTGTAGACCAGCGTCAGCCACAGCGGCTGATCGAGCGGAATGGTGCCGCAGATAAGCACGAAGCAGAAGACCACAAGCAGGAATGCGGCAACGACCAGGCCAAAGCTGCGCGAGCCCATGCGGAAACCACGGGGAGCAGCGTCGAAGTTCTTGCGCAGCATAAAGTAGGCAAGCAGGATCAGCAGCGGCGGGAGCAGAGCGGTGGCAGCCGTCATGTTGGTGACGATCATGAGCAGGTCGTCGAGGTTACCAGAGCCCAGGGCCGGGATGATCAGGATGGGGACGACGATGGCGAACTGCAGCCAAGCGGCGCGGGCAGGAATGCCATGCTCGTTGAGCTCGACGATCTTGCTACCAAAGACGCCCTTGGGGATCTCGGTGAAGAAGACCTTGATGGGAGCGGAGGTCCACATCATGAGGGAGCCCAGCGTAGCGGCGAGAAGGATCAAGCCGATGGCGCGCGTAGACACTTCCATGGGAATGCCAAAGTGGGCAAAGACAGCGCCGAATACGTCGAAGATACCGGTGGAGATGGCAACGCCGCCCTCGGGGATGAACAGGTTAACCAGCAGCGAAGCGCCTGCATACAGAAGGCCGATGGTCAGGCCGGCGATAACGACGGTGCGCACGAAGGCCTTGACGCCACCCTTAAGGTCGTTAAGGAACACGCCGACAGACTCAGCGCCGCCAACGCCCTGGATGATCCAGGCAAGCGTACCGAAGAAGCCCCACATAGTGGCGAAGTTGCTCATGTCGGGAGCCATGTTGGCGGGCGTGGGAGCCGTAGCGAACTCAACGCCACCAAAGGCAGCAGCCAGGGACAGCAGGATGAACACGGCAGTCAGGCCGAGAGCCGCGGTCGAACCGAAGGAGGAAATAGAGCCGATCCACTTAGCGCCCTTGGTCGAAACCCACGTGGCGATAGCAAAGACGACGATCTCGATAATGGTGATCCACAGCTGCGAAAGCTCGGCATTGGCACCAAAGAACACGTAGCTCGCGTAAATGATGACATTGGGCAGTACGGACGCAAAGTAGAACAGGTTGACGAACCAGTAGCTAAATGCCGTCAGGAACGCCCAGCGACCACCCATCGAGGTCTTAACCCATGCGTACACGCCAGACTCGGAGTCCTTGTTGAGGCCGACGAACTCGGCGGTAACCAGGGTATAGGGGACAAAGTACAAAAGCGTGGCGAAGAAGAACGACGGCGCAGCTGCCAAACCGATGGCCGCGTTGTTGTTGATGATGTTCTTGATACCGAACACGGCGGCGACCGTCATGCCCAGCAGAGCGAACGAACCGATCGTTCCTCGTTTTTCAGAGCTCATAAGCCCTCCCAATCATCTATTAAATGTCATCTAAAACCGT
The DNA here is from genome assembly GCA_902474645.1 of uncultured Collinsella sp. GTDB lineage: Bacteria > Actinomycetota > Coriobacteriia > Coriobacteriales > Coriobacteriaceae > Collinsella. The sequence goes on along the minus strand of CABRWN010000007.1, from coordinate 10,452 downwards.
CCGACCTGCAAGTGCAAACACGGACGGCCACCTGCTAAGGGGAATGGAGAAAAGGGAGTCAACAAAGCCATCCCCCTTAACGGCGCGAAGCAAACGTCCAAACGGACGAATACTACTTGTTGGGGAAGGAATAACCTTCAACCGTCACGTGCAGTACCACGACGCGGGGATCCGCGGCATCGGCCACGACACGGTAGGCCTCGTCAATTTCGACGACGGCAACGCCGCCGGCGGGAATCGTCACGGTCTCCCCCGCCCCCTCAAAGCGCTCGCGATCATCGATATCGCTGTAAGCGCGGGTGCAGGTGAGGCCTGCCTTGGGGGCAACCTCGACGGTCAGGTCGCCGTCGAGCGGAGCGAGCACGGCATGGTAGCGACGGTGACCGACCAGATCGGCAGTAGCCGCCTCGTGAGCGTTCACCCACCAGTACACCAACGAGTCGCCGATGGAGTACGCCACGTCGTGCTGCAGGTCGGCAACACCATCGAGCGCCTGGCCGGTGCGCATCCACTTCTTGACGGACTTCATCTGGGCGTCGAAATCGGCGCGCGAGTTAAAGACATGCATGGCTTATGCCTCCTTAATGGGTGCCAGCGCCTGAGCCAGATCGGCAGACGTCAGCGGTCGCAGGGACACCTCAAAGCTGAAGCTCTCAAAACGGGTGCGGTAGGAATCGAGCACCTCGGAACCCCAAGAGTTCGAACCAAGGCCGAGCAGCTGGTCGTTGATGTTGACCGTGACCGTGTCGCCCTTGACAAGGTCGTAGACGTGCTTGGCGTTATCGATGGCCTCGCAGCTATAGGGCCATGCCGAGAACGAGAACGGGTTGGAGGCAGCGTCAGCCGGACGAGTCACCAGCACGCCGTCGCCGTGGCTGGAGCGCAGGGCAACCCAGCGGGCACCCTCGCGGTTGGCGCAGTCCTGAGGCATAACGTAGGGCGTGAACATATCGTCGACCGTAGTGCGGTAATGACCGACCGGGTTGGCGCGCAGCGAGTCCGGATAGTTCTCGCCCGGGCCGTGGCCATACCATTCGACGGCACGATCGCAACCGGGGACCTCGAAGGAGATGCCGATGCGCGGGATGATATCCGAGTAATCGCCGTAGGGCTCGCCGGAAACCTTGAGGTCGACACGACCGCTCGGAAGCACGGTGTAGACGAGCTCGACGCGCATGCCGAACGCGCGGACGGGAGGAGCGATACGCTGGCTCACGGTAACGATGACCGCATTGCCGTCCTGCTTCCAAGAAACCTTGCGGGTAGACGTCTGCATCACATCGATGAAGTTGTCCTTCCACAGTGAGTCATACTCCTGGGCGTGGTTATCGACGAGCGGATGCCAAAAACCAACCTGGGGACCAGAGGCCATGACGTCGCGGCCGGATGCCTTCCACTCGCTCACGGTGCCGTTAACTTTGTTGAAGGTCAGCTCACCGTTGAGGGAGTGAATGCGGATCTCCTGCTCGGTCTCCTCGACCGTAAGCTCAGGACGAGTGGGAGCCGCGATGGCTGGCGCCGGATGGTTGGCGATGGCAAACTGGCTTGCACCCAGTTGGAACATCGGCTCGCACCAGACGTGAGCGGCCATGGTGTAGGCGTGCACGGTCAGCAGGGTCTCCCCCACTGCGGCCTCGCGAATCACCAGCGGAAGCTGGACGGACTCGCCGGGGGCAACCGCGCCGGGCATGAGCGTCTTGCGGCAGACCACGTCGCCGTCCACCAGGGTCTCGGCCGACAGGCAAACATCCTCGAGGGTGGTAAACCAACGCTTGTTGGTGACAGTCAGCTCGCCCGCCTCGGCGTCATAAGCCATGCGAACCGGGCAGATGACCTGACCATACTCAGTGAGGCCCGGGCTCGGCTGCTGCCAAGGGAACACCATGCCATCGATGCAGAAGTTGCTGTTGTTGGGGTAATCGCCGTTGTCGCCACCATACATATCGTAGGCAACGCCGTCCTCGGTCACAGCAGCCAAACCGTGGTCGCACCATTCCCAGATAAACTGGCCTTGGATGCAATCCCAGCGATCGAAGACCTCCTGGTACTCGGACAGGCCTCCGGGGCCATTGCCCATGGAGTGACCGTACTCGCAGTTGATGCGCGGCTTGGGAAACGGATGCTCGCCAAAGTCGTTCATCTGCGACACACGGGAGTACATGGTGGAAATGACGTCGACGGTATCGGCGTTGCGGTCCTCCTCGTAGTGGACCGGACGACCATCGAGCTCGTGAGCCTTGGCGTACATCGCGCGGATGTTGCAGCCATAGCCGCTCTCGTTGCCCATCGACCACATAATGATGCAGGCGTGGTTGCGCTCCTGCATCACCAGGCGCTCGATGCGGTCGACGTAGGCCGGCTCCCATGCCGGATCGTCGGTGACCAGGGCGATATTGCCGATATTCTCGAAGCCATGGCTCTCCATATCGGTCTCGGCGACCAGCATGATGCCGTACTCGTCGCACAGCTCGTAGAAGCGCGGGTCGTTGGCGTAGTGGGACGTGCGCACCGCGTTGATGTTGTGCTGCTTCATGAGCTCCAGGTCGCGGCGCATGCGATCGAGGCCCACGGCGCGGCCCTTGTGATCGTCGTGATCGTGGCGGTTGACGCCATGCATCTTAAAGTAAGTGCCGTTGAGGTAGATATGATTGCCCTCGACCGTCACCTCGGCAAGGCCCTGGCGATGCGGAACGTACTCGCTGACCTCGTCACCGTCGTAGACCTCAAACGTAAGGTCATAGAGGAAGGGGTCCTCGGGATTCCAGAAGTGGGCATCGGTCACGCTGCACTCGGCATGGCCGTCGACGCACTCGCCCGTAGCCACCACGTTCTCGCCATCGCTGAGCGTAAACACGACGCGGGAAGCGCCCTCGGCCACCGTATCGAGCGTAATCAGAGCGGCATCGCCCTCGCGGTGCGTGCGGAACCTAAAGTCGACCAGGTGTGCGGCGGGACGCTGCATAAGGTACACATCGCGGAAGATGCCCGATGCCCACCACATGTCTTGGTCCTCGATATAGCTACCATCGCTGTACTGCAGAACCTTGACCGCAAACAGGTTGTCGCCCTCGACAAGCGCGTCGGTCACGTCGAACTCGGCAGACAGGCGCGAACCCTTGGTCATGCCGATAAACTTGCCGTTGACGTACAGCTCGCCATAGCTCTCGATGCCGTCAAAGCGAATGATCTCGCGAGCGCCGGCAGGCACGGCGGGAAGATTGACGATGCGCTGGTACACGCCCGTGGGATCGTCAGAGGGAACGAACGGCTGATCCACCGGGAACGGGAAACCCTCGTCGGTGTAGGCAAGGTTGCCATAGCCGTCTACCTGCCACAGGTGCGGAACCTCCACGTGATCCCACTCGGGCTCGTACGTGGAAAGCTCCTCGTTAGAGACGGCAGCAGGCCCCTCAAAGAGGCGGAACTGCCACGAGCCGGACAGCTGGACAAACCCGCGCGACAGCTCGCGGCTGTACGTAGCGGCGAGATCGGCGGTCTCGTAACCCATGAAGTACGCATGGGGTGCCAGGCGGTTCCTGTGGGTGAGCGCTTGGTTTTCCCAATCGTTAATGGCGTCCATGGTGATGCTCCTTCGTCATCGTAGTGATTCTTGTGCAACCGGTTGTCCTTATCTTACGGGCGATGCAAAATACTGTGCAACCGGTTGTCCGCTGAACGGTCGATTTGGTCGGGTTAACGGTGCAACCGGTTGTACAACCGCGACACTTATGTCACCCTGAGTATCGAAACTCAGCGCAAGACATCGTTCTTAAGCTCGTAGGCAACCGCCACGCCCGCTGATATCTCACCCATACGAGACGTATTCGATTGCGGCTTGGTTGCAAAACGACACCGGTCACCGGATACCATGAACGCTGTTCAGGCGCACTATAGTAAGCTGTATCCGCACCAGCCCGCATCAGTGACAACATCGACCGCATTTTCCAGGAGACGCCATGACCCAACCAGTTCGCACCGCACCTACGCTTGCCGAGGTTGCCGCAGCTGCCGGCGTGTCGCGCTCCACGGCATCGCGCGCTCTCAACGATTCGCCCCGCATTAGCGAGGAAACCAAAAAGCGCGTCCGCGCGGCGGCCAAGAAAGTCAATTTTGTCCCCAACGCTCGTGGCCGAGCGCTCGCTGTCGGGCGCACGGAAATCATCGCCGTGCTCGTGACCGAGCCCCTGAGTGAACTCTTCAGCGACCCCACCTATAGCGAGTTTTTGAGCGGCATTACCGAGGAACTGTCGGAGTCGTCCTATCTGCCCGTTATTTTGCAGGCGTCTTCTACGCATGAGCGCAACCGCGCACGCGAGCACTTTGAGCGCCGCTCGTTCGACGCCGTGATCGACGTCTCCCCCTACAAGGGCAGCGAGCTGCTCGAGGTGCTGCGCGAGCTGGGCGTACCCACCGTGTTGTGCGGCCAGCTCGAGGGCCACCCCTATCGCGATGTGTTCTCGACGGTCTACTCTGACGACGAAGAGGGCGGACGCTTTGCGGCACTCGCCATGAAGGAACGCGGGCGCAAAGATATCGTCGCCGTGTTGGGACCGCAAGACAATCCCGCTGTTGTCGACCGCCTGCGCGGCTATCGCACCGTCTTGGGCGAAGACCTCCCAGACGCAAACGTTATCTATACCGGCTGGAACAACGGAGACGGCTATCAGGCCATGCACCAGATTCTCGCGCGCGAGATTGCTTTCGATGGCGTGCTCTGCGGATCGGACCGTATCGCGGCTGGCGTCATCACCGCACTCAACGAGGCAGGCCTATCCGTTCCTGCGGACGTTTCTGTCGTCGGCTTCGACGATCACGAGATTGCGACGCGCTGCGTCCCCGCGCTCACGACTGTCCGCCAGCCCCTGCGCGAAGAAGGCCACATGGCCGCCAACATTGCGCTCGACATGATCAAGGGTGCCGAGCCCACCACCTCCGTGATGCACATGCAGCTGATCCAGAGAGACTCGCTATAAGAAACTGGGGCAGGCTTTCCGCCAGACAGTTTTTGCGGAAAGCCTGCCCCGTTTTGAGCGCTCATTCTGGGGCACAGGTTCCGTTAGACAGCTCAATCGGAAACTGTGCCCCATTATCTTGCCGAATTCTGGGTCGCGCTTTCCGCGACGCCCAGTCATCCCATGCCCTCGCAACCTCGGCGCATAAAAAACGAGGGAAGGCACGCGTCCTTCCCTCGTTGCAAGCAATATGTAGCCGCTTGCCTACATCAGGCGCAGGCTGACGTCCTTGAGCTGGGCGCCGGAAACGGCACTCGGGGCGCCCGACATGAGGTCGGAGCCGCTGGCCGTCTTGGGGAACGCCATGACGTCGCGGATGGAGTCGGAACCGGTGAGCAGCATGCACACGCGATCCAGGCCCAGAGCGAAACCGCCCATCGGGGGCGCACCAAACTTGAGGGCCTCCATGAGGAAGCCAAACTGAGACTCGGCGCGCTCCTCGGTAAAGCCCAGGAGCTTGAGCATGGACATCTGCATCTCGGCGTTGTGGATACGCATGCCGCCGCCGCCGGCCTCAAAGCCGTCCATGACAAAGTCGTAGGTGCAAGAACCGGCTGCCAACGGGTCGGCCTCGATCTTGGCGATGTCGGTCTCGGTCGGCAGGGTGAAGGGCTGGTGCTCGGCAGCGTAGGCCTTGCGGTCCTCGTCCCAATGGAACAGCGGGAAGTTGACGACCCACAGGAAGTCGTGACCCTCGCGCTTGATCTCGAGCGCGTTGGCCATGTGGGAACGCATGCCGCCCAGGATCTCGTCAGAGAGCAGGCGCGGGCCGGCGGCGAACATCACAAGGTCGCCGGGCTCGACGTCCATGCGCTCGCGCAGAGCAGCCATCTCCTCGTCCGAGAAGAACTTGACGATGGGGCTGTTGATGGAGCCGTCCTCGCGGAAGGCGATCCAGGCCAGGCCCTTGGCGCCAAACGTGGAGGCCACGCCGGCGAGCTTATCGATCTTGGCACGTGCCCAGGCACCGGCGCCCTTGGCGTTGATGGCCTTGACGACAGAGCCCTCCTCGTTTGCGGCGGTCGCAAAGACCTTGAATTTGGAGTTGGCAAAGATGTCGGTCAGGTCGACCAGGTGCATGCCATAGCGGGTATCGGGCTTGTCGGAGCCATAGGTGTCCATGGCATCCCAGTAGTTCATGCGACGCAGCGGCGTGGGCATCTCGACACCCATGCGGCCGAAGGCATCGGCAAGAACCTCTTCGAGCGCGCTCATGACATCGTTCTGGTCCACGAAGGACATCTCGATATCGACCTGGGTGAACTCGGGCTGACGGTCGGCACGCAGGTCCTCGTCGCGGAAGCACTTGGCAACCTGGTAGTAGCGCTCAACGCCACCGACCATGAGCAGCTGCTTCAGAAGCTGCGGGGACTGCGGCAGGGCGTAGAAGTTGCCCGGCTGGATGCGGCTGGGGACGATGAAGTCGCGGGCGCCCTCGGGCGTGGACTTAAACAGGGAGGGCGTCTCGACCTCCATGAACTCACGGTTGTGCAGCGCCTCGCGAATGGCAAAGGTAAAGTCGGAGCGCAGCTTGAGGTTGGCCATCATCTCGGGACGACGGAGGTCCAGATAGCGATAGCGCAGACGGGTGTCCTCGCTCGTCTCGATGCCGTCCTCGATCTGGAACGGCGGGGTAACAGAAGTGTTGAGCACCTCGGCATGGTCGGTCAGGACCTCGATCTCGCCGGTCGCGAGCTTGGTGTTGGTGGTCTCCTCGCCACGAGCGCGCACGACGCCGTGGATCTTGATGGGCCACTCGGGACGCATGGTCTCGGCGATCTTAAAGGCGTCGCCGTCGGAGTGCTCGGGGTCGAAGGTGAGCTGCGTGATGCCCTCGCGGTCGCGAAGGTCGCAGAAGATAAGGCCGCCGTGGTCGCGGCGACGGCTCACCCAACCGGTGAGGGTGACCTCTTCGCCCACGTTCTCGAAGCGAAGCTCGCCGCAGGTACGGGTGTGCATGGAATGCTCATCGATGGGACGGGTCTGGCTCATACCAGTGATCCTCCTTTATGGATCTGTGCCGCCCCGTGTCGTTCCGGGCGGCGTCGTACAGATTTGCCCAGCCTGCGTAAACCGCGCAGCCAGACATGGCGTTCTATCTTATCGCACCCGCGTCGATGTGCCGCGAAAAAGTAGCTCTTGCCCAAAGACTTGACGGAGACGAAACAATTGACGCGGCCTGGCCGTCACCAAGGCGCGCCGCGTGCGACAATGTGCCCCAATACAACTGCACTCGGAAAGGCCCGTCATGACCGCACGCCTCATCGTTATGGATATCGACTCCACGCTCATCAACCAGGAAGTCATCGACCTGTTGGGTGAGGAGGCCGGCGTGGGCGAGCAAGTTGCACAGATCACCGAACGCGCCATGCGCGGCGAGCTTGACTTTAAGCAGGCGCTCGAGGAGCGCGTGGGGCTGCTTGCCGGCTTGGATGAGAGCGTGTTCGATCGCACTTTTGCGCGGGTGACGTTTACCCCCGGCGCGCTGGAGCTTGTGCGCTCGGCGCACAGCAAAGGCTGGAAGGTCGGCGTGGTAAGCGGTGGCTTCCACGAGGTCGCCGACAAAATCGTGGCCGCCGCGGGCATCGATTTTTGCCTGGCCAACCGCCTGGAAGTCGTGGACGGCAAGCTTACCGGCAAGCTGGCGGCAAACATTGTGACCAAGGAATCCAAGCTCATCCAGCTGCTGGATTGGGCGGTTGAGTGCGGTGTCGACATGGCCCATACCGTCGCGATCGGCGACGGCGCCAACGACATTCCCATGATTCAGGCCGCGGGCACGGGCATCGCGTTTTGTGCCAAGCCCAAGACGCGCGAAGCCGCCCCGTTTGCCATCGACGAGCGCAACCTGATGCTCGCCATGGACATCATCCTGCGCGACTAGCCGATCCGTCTAAAAAATGAATCAGTCCGTCCTATAGTTTCCGAACAATTTTGTCTTAGTGTTCGGAAACATACCCTTTGAGTGCTAGACTTTGCGCCGTCGAAGGGAACATATATGGATAAGCGAGATCTAGAGCAGCTGCTGAGCGATGTTGCCGGCGGATCAGTCACCCCGGCCGTCGCCCTTACGCGCATCCAGACGGCTCCGACCGCCGATTTGGGCTTTGCGCAGCTCGATCTTTCGCGCGGAGTGCGCCAGGGAGCCGGCGAGGTTGTCTACGGTGCTGGTAAAACCGCCGAGCAAATTGCCGCCATTATCGAGGCGCTGCGCGATGCAGGCCAGGAGCGCATCCTGGTCACGCGCTTGGATGCCGAAAAAGCCGCGCGCACCGGTGAGCTTCTCGGCAACGACATCGACCTGGGATATGCCCCGGACGCCCAGCTCGCCCTCGTGGGCGGCAAGCCCTCCCCTACCGGCAACGGACGCATCGTCATCGCCTGCGCCGGCACGAGCGATCTGCCCGTCGCCGAAGAGGCGGCACTGACGGCGGAGTTCTACGGCAACGAGGTCGATCGCCTCTACGATGTGGGTGTCGCCGGCCTGCACCGCCTGCTCACTCATGCTGAGGAACTTGCCCAGGCGCAGGTGGTCATCGCCATCGCCGGCATGGAAGGCGCCCTGGCGAGCGTCATCGGAGGCCTTGTGAGCTGTCCGGTCATCGCCGTCCCCACCAGCGTGGGCTATGGCGCGAGCTTTGGCGGTGTGGCCGCACTGCTCGCCATGCTCAACTCCTGCGCCAGCGGCGTTTCGGTCGTCAACATCGACAACGGCTTCGGCGCCGCCTACCAGGCAAGTCTTATCAATCATCTGAGCGCCGGCACGTCCTGCGCCCGCTAAGGAGCATTTCATGTCCAACCATCAGCACACGCTTATCATCGACGGCACCTCGGGCATCAGCGGCGACATGACCGTCGCGGCCCTGCTCGACCTGGGCGCCAGCGAGGAGCATCTGCGCGAGCAGCTCGCCACGCTGCCGGTCGACGGCTTTGAGGTTGCCGTTACACGCGTAAACAAGCATGGCATCGACGCCTGCGACTTTGACGTTCAGCTGGCAGAGGAGCTCGAGAACCATGATCACGATATGGCCTGGCTCTACGGCAACGAAGCAGCCGCCGAGCACACGCACGAGCATGAGCACCACCATCATCACCATGGCGAGCACGAACACGAGCACTGCCACGAGCATGACCATGAGGCCCGCGGCCATGGCCACGAGGGCCATCATCACGCCCACCACCATCACCACCGTTCTTTGGCGGACGTCACCGCCATCATCGACGGCTCGCAGCTAAGCGATGGCGCTAAGCGTCGTGCGCTCGCCATCTTTACCGCGCTCGCCGCCGCCGAGGCCAAGGCCCACGGCAAAACGCCCAACACCGTCCTGTTTCACGAGGTGGGCGCCGTCGACTCCATCGTCGACGTCTGCTCTGTCGCCATCTGCCTCGACGACCTAGGTATTGAGGACATCGTGGTCGAGTCGCTTTTCGAGGGCCACGGCGCCATTCGCTGCGCCCACGGCCTCATGCCCATTCCCGTCCCCGCTGTCGTCAACCTGTGCCAGGCGGGCAATATCGCCCTCACGCCTGCACCGGTCGCCGGCGAGCTCGTGACGCCCACGGGCGCCGCCATCGTCACTGCTCTGCGCACGTCCGACCAACTGCCCTCACGCTACCGCATCGAAGCCGTCGGCTACGGCGCCGGCAAGCGCCCCTACGAGGGCTGCTCCGGGACGCTCCGCTGTCTGCTCGTTGACGCGGACGCATAGCCATGGATGCCCGCAAGGCCAAAAGCCGCGCCGCGATCGTCGCGGCGTTCTCCGAGCTGCTGCGCGAAGAGGACTACGGCAAGATCACCGTCGGCGACATCATCGCTCGCGCCCATGTGGGTCGGGCCACGTTCTACGGCCTCTTCAAAAGCAAAGATGACCTGCTCGCTGAGCTCGTGCGCGATATCTGCACCCATGCCCTCGACGATGACGGTACGCCCCTCGATGACCCACTCGTACAGGTCGAGCATATCCTCAACAACCTCTGGGAGCGCCGTCAGGGTGTACGGGCACTGGTAGCCGGCGCCGGTTCACGCGTCTTCGCCGACAGCCTCCGCAAGACCATCATGGCCCGAGCAGCCGAAACCGTCCCTACCGACCCAAACGGCCCCGCCGCCACCATGGACCGAAGCTTCCTACTACACCACATAGCCTCAAGCTTCGTAGGAATGGTCCAATGGTGGGCCTGGCACAATTTCCAAGCAGATAAAGCCGACGTAGCCAAAGACTACCTCTCAGCCATAAAGCCCCTCTTCACCTAAGTAAGAAGCTCATCCCAAATCATCGACCCAACCCAGGGCTCCGCGCACCCCAAAGTGTCACTCGCACCTCAAAGCGCCTAACAACAAAGTGCCCACCACATCCAAATTCAGATATATATGTTGGTTGCTTGTTCGAACGCAGCTGGATTCCCGCAGGGTCCGGCATAGGTTAACTTTCCGCCGCACTCC
>CABRWN010000006.1 GCA_902474645.1 uncultured Collinsella sp. | reverse complement strand
TCCGCACATGTGCGGATGAATGTGGGAGGTGTTCGGATAAAGTCGATAATCAAGGTAGTTCGCCAGGGTTTACTATTACGTTCATAAAGTAGTACGAGGCTAACAATGGGGGATACCATGGCAACGCAGGAAGCCTACGTCCAGGTTAAGGATCTCAAAAAGCACTACGGCGACGGTGATGCGCGCCTGACGGTACTCGATGGCATCGACACGTCCATCAACCGCGGCGAGATCTGCGTCATGCTGGGGCCCTCGGGCTCGGGCAAGTCGACCTTTCTCAACCTGATCGGCGGCCTGGAGGATGCTGACGGCGGCTCCATCATGGTGGACAGCTGCGACCTCACGGTGCTCAAGCCTGCCGACCTGGGCGAGTATCGCCGCCGTGAGCTGGGCTTTGTCTTCCAGTTCTACAACCTGGTGCCCGACCTCACCATCAAGGAGAACATCGAGGTCACGGCGCACCTGTCCAAAAACCCGCTCAATGTCGACGACCTGCTGCGTTCGCTGGGCCTTTACGAGCACCGCAACAAGTTCCCGCGCCAGGTCTCGGGCGGCCAGCAGCAGCGTTGCGCCATCGGTCGCGCGCTCGTCAAAAACCCGGGCCTGCTGCTGTGCGACGAGCCCACGGGTGCGCTTGACTATAAGACGTCCAAGGAAATCTTGCAGCTCATGGAAGATGTCAATCACGAGTACGGCTGCACCATCATCATTGTCACCCACAATGCCGCCATCGCGCGCATGGCCAATCGCGTGCTGCGTCTGCGCGACGGGCGCATCGTCGAGGATGAGCTCAACGAGTCGCCCGTCGCGGCCGCCGAGCTCGATTGGTAGGCGGCGCCATGACACCTCTCGCAAAACGTCTCCCGCGCGAGCTGCGCCGCAATATCGGCAAGTACCTGGGCATCTTTTTGCTTATGTGCGGAAGCATCGCCCTCACGTCGGGCTTTTTGCTCGCAGCGCATTCCATCGGCTGCCTTATCGACGACATGCGCGATGCGTACACGATTGAGGACGGCCGCGTGACCACCTCCTTCGAGGCCACCGATGATCAACTCAAGGCGGCCGAGGATGCAGCCGGCGACGTCGGCGGCGTTACGCTCTACAAAAATTTCTCCATCGACGCCATCATCAAAAAGACCGCCGGCGACGACGGCACCAAGCGCACCCTGCGCACCTACGCGCACCGTACCAAAGTCGATATCGCGTCCTACTGTGAGGGCAAGGAGCCCAAGGCGGACGACGAGGTGGCCATCGACCGTGTCTTTGCCACCAACAACGGCCTCGCCGTGGGCGATAGGCTTGAGCTTGAGGGCCGCACCTACACCATCTGCGGCATCATGACCCAGCCCGATAGCCAGGCGCTGTTCCTCAACAATTCGGACTTTACGGTGAACACCATCACCTATGGTGTGGCCGAGGTCACCGACGCCGGCTTTGCCGCGCTCGAGGATGCCGGCGGTGCGCCCGCCTATACGTACTCCTTTACCTTTACCGATCGCGACCTCCCCACCGCGGATCGCATCGATGCGGAGCAGGATATGGTCGAGGCGCTGGCCGATGCCGATGCGCGCGTGGACGATCTGATCGATGCTGATTCCAATCAGGGCATTGGCTATGCGCGCGATGACGTGGACGGCGACTCCATGATGTGGATGACGCTGCTCGACATCATCATCGTGATCATGGCGTTCGTCTTTGTGGTCCTTACCGACGCCACCATCGAGGAGGAGAGCGCCATCATCGGCACGCTGCTCGCCAGCGGTTATCGTCGACGCGAGATCGTGCTGCACTACCTGGCACTTCCCGCCATCGTGGGCGTGGTCGCGGCGCTTTTGGGCACTGCACTCGGCGTTGTGTTCTTTACCGAGCCCATGCGCAGCCTCTATTACGGATCGTACAGTCTGCCGCCCTTCCAGGTGTACTGGAGCTGGGAGATCTTTGTGAAGTGCGCCGTGGTTCCCGCCGCCGCGCTCATCCTCATCACGCTGGTGGGTCTGCTTCGCAAAATGGGCAAGACGCCGTTGCAGTTCCTTCGTCACGAAGCGAGCGGCAAGTCGGGCACCAAGCGTGGCCTGCAGCTGCCGGAGCGCATGGGTTTTGTTTCTCGCTTCCGCCTGCGTATCTTCTTGCGCAACCTGGGTAACTTCGCCACGCTCTTCGTGGGTATTGCGTTTGCCTCGCTGCTGCTGCTCTTTGGCCTGGCGATTCTGCCCACGATGACGCACTACGCCGACAACCTCGAGACAAGCCTGGTCGCCGAGCACCAGTACACGCTCAAGGCGCCGCTGGAGCTCGAGGGTACTGCCGAGGAGCGCGAGCAGTGGTCGGCACTCGAGCGCTTGCAGTCGGTTGACGGCGCGCTGCTTTCCGCCGCTCAGGATGCCGATGACGAGCTTGACGACGCGGCCGATGCTGCGCAGGCGGCAGCCGATGCCGCGACCGCATCTCCGTCTGCCGAGAGCCTGACCGCAGCGCAGGATGCGCTTGCCAAGGTCCAGGGCAAGAAGGATGCGCTTTATGCGCGCCTCGATGACCTTGCCGATGCCCTCGGCTGCAACCGCGACGAGGCTATCAATCTGATCGACAAGGCCTCGAAGATCGATACCGACAACGACGATATTCATCCGGTCAATACGGTCGATAACGGTTCAGCGAAGATTGCGCAGGCCGAGAAATACGCCGTCTACCAGCTGCAATACGACCGCGGCGATGGTAATGGCGAGGAGACGATTTCCGTCTACGGCATCTCGCCCGATTCGCGCTATTGGAAAGACCTCAACGTTGGCGATGGGCGCGTCGTCTTTGGCGGCGGCCTGCTCGACAAGTTTGGCTGGAGCGAGGGCCAGAAGGTCACGCTCATCGACAAGTACGAGGGGGAGCATTATTCCCTTGAGTACGCGGGCAAGGACTGTGCCTGGGGCTCCAAGTCGGACATGAATATCTATATGAGTATCGACGACTTTAACGAGCTGTTCGGCAACGACGCCGCCTACTTTAACGGCTATGTGAGCGACGAGAAGCTCGACCTCGATGCTCGTTACTTTGCCGGCGACACCACGCCCGACGACATGCGGGCCGTGGGCGACCAGTTCATCGGCATGATGAGCAAAATGATCGGAATGATGATCGGGCTCGCGGTGTTTATCTTCCTGTTGTTTATGTACCTGCTGACCAAGGCGGTGATCGACCACAGCGCCCGTTCGATCAGCTACATGAAAGTCTTTGGCTATCGCGATAGCGAGATCTCGCATCTGTACATCCGCTCGATCACGCTGTGCGTGGCGGCGTCGCTCGTGCTGAGCCTGCCGGTCATTATTGGCTCGCTCACGGCCATCTTCCGCTCGATGCTGCTCGCCTACAACGGCAATATCGAGATCTACGTGCCCGCCTGGTCCATGGCGGCATGTGTCGGCATTGGCTTTGCGACCTACCTGGTCGTGGCGCTGCTGCACACGCGCTCCATCAAACGTGTGGGCCTCTCCGAGGCGCTGAAGGTCCAGGAATAGAGAACCGCCCGCACGCGGGGCACGAACCGAAGGAAGGGTGCCCCCGCGTTATTTGCCCGCCAGGCCCGACGTGGGCAAACGCGCGCAACGTCAGACTTCCCCGAACAGAAGGAGACCCATGGCAAGATCGGCAGAGGAGCTCAAGCAGCTCTCCATCAAGGAGTTCACCGAGGCGGCAAAGGTCTACGAATCCGGCCATGCCGGCATTTACGAGATGTGCAAGGACGACTATCCGCAAATGCTCGAGGAGCTTGAGCTCGAACCGTTCGAGGACGCGCTCGACGTGGGCTGTGGAACCGGAGCCGTCCTAGAACTGCTCCACGCCCGGTACCCCAGCAAGCACTTGACTGGACTCGACCTCACGCCCGGGATGATCGACGTCGCCCGGGCAAAGCAGCTCGATAACGTCAGCTTTGTCGTCGGAGACGCGGAGGCGCTGCCCTTCGAGCCCCGGAGTTTCGACGTCGTGCTCTGCTCCAACAGCTTCCACCACTACCCGCATCCGGAGAGGTTTTTCGCCGAGGTGGCACGCGTCCTTCGGCCCGGCGGGCGACTGGTCCTTCGCGACTACACCTCGAACGATGTCGCGGTCTGGCTCATGAACAACATCGAGCTACCGCTGGCACGCCTCTTGGGCCATGGCGACGTGTGCATCCTCAAGCTGTCCGAGCTACGCGCGCTCGTCGAGGAATCCGGGCTCACCCCGCTCAAGCTCGAGGCGCAGAAGGGATTCCGCGCGCATCTGGTCGCGCGAAAGGGCTAGCGGTCCACGCCAGAGGCGCCCGGCAAGAGTGGTCATTGGGGACAGTCTTAAATGACTAGTCATCGGGGACAGTCTTTGCCGATTCGCCGGTTCGCCGGCCGGGCTGGCAAGGACTGTCCCTAGTTGCCGGCAGGAAAGGAACGTCCCTAGCTGCCAGGTGGCGAGGCACTCATTTAAGTCCGTCCCCAATGAGTGGTTTCAGTCATTTAAGAACGTCCCCAATGACTAGGTGCCATACTTGACTTTAACTCTGCTTTAACTGGTACCATCCTCTATGTCTGTAACGCCATATAGACCGAGGGGATATATCTATGACCGTAACTGCACCCGCAGCACCCGCTAAGGTGTACTTCACCAACCTGCGCACGCATGCTCGCGAGAGCCAGCTCGACAAGCTCAAGCGCCTCATTCGTCACGCCGGTATTGAGCAGATCGACTTCGAGAACAAGTTCGTCGCCATCAAGATTCACTTTGGCGAGTTGGGCAACCTGAGCTTTTTGCGCCCCAACTACGCCCGCGCCGTCGCGGATGTCGTGAAGGAGCTGGGCGGCAAACCTTTCCTCACCGACTGCAACACGCTCTATGTGGGTAGCCGCAAAAACGCGCTCGAGCACATCGATACCGCCTATCAGAACGGCTTTACCCCGTATGCCACGGGCTGCCAGATCATTATTGCCGACGGCCTCAAGGGTACCGACGAGGCGCTCGTCCCGGTCGAGGGCGGCGAGTACGTGCACGAGGCCAAGATCGGTCAGGCGCTCATGGATGCCGATATCGTGATTAGCCTCACCCACTTTAAGGGCCATGAGCAGGCCGGCTTTGGCGGCGCCATGAAGAACCTGGGTATGGGAGGCGGCAGCCGTGCCGGCAAGATGGAGCAGCATGCCGCCGGTAAGCCGAACGTCGCGACCGAGCACTGCGTTGGCTGCCGTGCCTGCGAAAGGATCTGCGCGCACGACGCCGTCTCGTTCAACGACACCCGCGAGCGCGAGCTTGCCAGCGGCGCTACTCGCACGGTGCACGTGGCCGCCATCGACCATGATCGCTGCGTGGGCTGCGGACGCTGCATTGCGGCATGCAACCAGGACTGCATCAAGCCCGGCTATGACGCCGCGGCCGATGTGCTCAACTGCAAGATCGCCGAGTACACCAAGGCCGTCGTCGACGGCCGCCCGAGCTTCCATATCTCGCTTGCTATGGACATCAGCCCCAACTGCGATTGCCATCCCGAAAACGATACGCCTATCGTCAACGACATCGGCATGTTCGCGAGCTTCGACCCGGTCGCCATCGACCAGGCCTGCGCCGACGCCGTCATGGCGTCCGAGCCGCTGCCCAACACCGAGCTCACCGATAGCGCGGCCAAGATGGAGCACAATCACGAGCATCTGGAGGGCGAGCAGGCGCGCGACCCCTTCTGCATCACGCATCCCGACACCGACTGGCGCGCGTGCATCGTGCATGCCGAGAAGATCGGCCTGGGCACGAGCAAGTACGAGCTCATCGAGGTTAAATAGCGCCTAGCTATTGGACAAAACAAGCGCTTTTGTAGCGTAAGAAGAGCAAAAACCGCCCGCGAGCACAACGCTCACGGGCGGTTTTTCGGAAGTGCGGTGAAAAATCGAATACCGCCGACCACTAACCGTTTTTTGGCAACAAAACCCCTGATAAATTCCTGGTAAAACTGTGGTCTGGTCGGGCTTCGCGCGATTTTCCCCGCACTTCCGAAAATAGGGGGTTAGATAGACCAGTAAACCGTGCTTTTTGCCTAAAAATGTTCGTCGAGGAAGTCGTCGACCGTGTTCCAGTAGAGCTCGGGATCAACTTGCGCACTCTTGGCGTGGGTGGCGCCATGGATGGTGAGCTTCTGCTTGACCTTGCTGGCGCACGCGTCGTAGTTTTGGTCGAGCATACTGTACGGCACAAAGGTGTCCTGGTCGCCGTGGATAAACAGCATGGGAACCGTCGCGTGTTTGAGTTGCTCCACGCTGCTCGCCTTATGAAAGTCGTAGCCCGCGCGCACGTTGCACACCAAGTTCGCCACATCGAGCAAGGGAAAGCTGGGCAGGCCGAACACGTCCTTGAGCTGCAAAGAAAACTCGTCCCAAACACTCGTATAACCGCAGTCCTCGATAATGCATTTCACGTTTGCGGGCAGAGATTCCCCCGCGACGTTCATGGCGGTTGCCGCACCCATCGACTCGCCAAAGACCAGGATGCGCGCCTCGGGGTCAGCCTGAACGATCCGCCCAATCCATGCAACGACATCGAGTCGCTCGGGCCAGCCCATGCCGATATAGTCGCCGCCGGAGCGCTCGTGGGCACGGGCGGCGGGTGCGAGTACGTTCATGCCGCGGTCGTGGAATCGCTTGACGTATCGGGCCATACCGATGGGCTCGTTGGTATATCCATGCAGGCAGACGGCGTAGTCGTGCGTGCTCTCCGACGCAGCAAAATACCAGGCGGCAAGCTCGGTCCCGTCGTCCGCGGTGAGGCTGCTGCTCTCGCGATTCTCTTTAAACCACGCCCGCGCCTCGGTTTCCTCGACATCCGGCTGCTCACCTTTTTTGTCGTCTTTGCCATCCTGCATCATCTTCATGGTGTATGGCGCGCGGGGATTCAGCGCGAAGTCAAACAGAAAGTTGCCGGCAAATCCGAGCAGCGCAACGACAGCCACCAGTGCAACGATGCCGGCTATCTTGAGCTTTCGATGGGAACGTGCGTTTTGAGACATAAGAAGCTTTCCTATAAGATGTTAATACATCAACATTTAATGCAAGCGCATTATGGACGTTCGCCGTTGATGCGTCAACAGACAAAGAATGGGTAAACAAAGGGTCACGTATGGTGCAAATTTCGCACGTACCTAGACGCTTTGATATAGTGTTGAGAACTCTTTACGTTGGAGGATGTAACCGGCATGTCCGATTCGAGCGACAGTTCTAGGCCGCGACCCAAGACCGCGGCCGTTCCACACTACACGGTGGGTGAGGAGATCATGAACTCCGTCACCCATGGTGTCGGCTGCCTGCTGGGTATCGCGGGCCTGGTGCTCCTGATCGTATTCGCTGCCCTGCGCGGCGGAGGCCCGGCCCACATGGCCGCGGCGATTGTCTATGGTGTCAGCATTATTCTCGAATACCTAGCCTCCACGCTCTACCACGCGATTCAGCCCGCGCGCGCCAAGCGCGTGTTTCGCATCATCGACCACAGCTGCATCTACCTGCTCATAGCCGGCAGCTATACGCCGTTTTGCCTCATCACGCTCGCAAACGACGGCGGCCCCGCGCTGTTCTTTGCCGTGTGGGCCATCGCCATCATCGGCATCGCCCTCGAGTGCTTTATGCGCGAGCGTCAACCGCACTGGGCATGCGGCCTGGTCTACCTGCTGATGGGCTGGCTCGTCGTCTTTAAGTTGCCCGAGCTTGTGGCGCTGCTGAATCCCGTGGCGCTTGCCCTGCTCGCCGTCGGCGGCGTGTGCTACACCGTGGGCGTGCCGTTCTATATCGCCAAAAACGTGCGCTATCTGCACAGCGTGTTTCACCTGTTGGTGCTCGCCGGCAGCATCTTCCAGTTCATGGCGGTGATTCTCTTCGTAATCTAGCGATCGCGTCTGCGCCCGCGGGCCCGTCCGGGCGCCCGCCGGGTGCAACTGCCCTATCCGCCATTAACGTTTTGACCTGACGTCCCGAATCTTGGAGGTTCGAGAAACTCCCGATGGACATAACCATCTCCCTTATCACCACCCTCGTTTTGACCCTCATCAACGGCTACTTCTCCATGTCGGAGATGGCGCTCACCACGGCCAAGCGCGCCGTGCTGGAGCACGAGGCCGAGGAAGGCGACAGGCGCGCCGAGCGTGCCATTAAGCTGGCTGCCGACTCCGACCAGCTGCTCGCCACCATCCAGGTCGCCATCACGCTCGTGGGATTCGCCTCGTCCGCCGTCGCCTCGACGAGTCTGTCCGACCCGCTCGCCACGTGGCTCATGAGTTTTGGCATCGCGCCGCTCTCCGCCATCGCGCGCGGCCTGGCGCCGGTCATCATCACCGTCGCGGTCGCCTTCTTGTCCATCGTGATTGGCGAGCTTGTGCCCAAGCGCATCGGCCTGGCCAATGCCGAGGGCGTGTCCAAGCAGGTCGTGGGGCCGTTGTCGTTTTTCCAAAAGATCGCCCGTCCGCTCGTGTGGCTGACTGGCGCTTGCTCCGATGGCCTAGCCCGCATCCTGCGCATCAAGAGTGCCGACGACCGTCAGAACGTCTCGGAAGAAGAGATCAAGTACATGGTCTCGGAGCAGGATGACCTGCTCGACGAGGAAAAGCGCATGATTCACGAGATCTTTGACTTGGGCGACACCGTTGCCCGCGAGGTCATGGTGCCGCGCGTGGACACCACCATGTGCGAGGATGACGAGACGGTCGCCAGCGTGCTATCCACCATGCGCCAGACCGGCTTTAGCCGCATCCCCGTCTATCACGAGGACCCCGACAACGTGGCGGGCATCGCGCATATCAAGGACCTGATTCAGCCCGCGCTCGACGGCAAGGGCGACCAGCCCATCGACGGCTTTTTGCGCGACGCCACCTTTGTGCCCGACACCAAGGACATCCTGCCGCTGCTGTCCGAGATGCAGACCTCGCACGACCAGATCGTAGTGGTCGTGGACGAGTACGGCGGCACGGCCGGCATCATCACCATCGAGGACATCGTCGAGGAGATCGTGGGCGAGATCGAAGATGAGTTCGACCCCGACAACAAGTACCTCACGCGCCTTTCGCGCCGCGAGTGGCTCGTCGATGGGCGTTTTTCGTGCGATGACGCAATTGAGCTTGGTTGGCCGCTCGAGGAAAGCGATGATTATGAGACCATCGCCGGCTGGATTTTGGAGCTTTGCGACTCGGTGCCCGACATCGGAGAGGTGTTTGAGGTCGCGGGGTACAAGTTTAAGGTGCAGTCGATGCGTGGCCAGCGCATCTCGCTCATTCGCGTGATCGCTCCGGCCGAAACCGAAAAGAAGGATTCCGAGTCCTCGGCAGATAAGCCGGCAGCGTCGGGTGCGGGTTCTGCGAATCCGCACGACGGCGACGAGTAGGGCAAGGAAGAGTAGGGGAGAGTTATGGCAGGCCTGTTCAACATCCTTAAGGTCACCGTCAGCGAGGACAAGATCTGCGCGCATGTGCTGGTGAACCCCGGCATGCCGCTGATGACCTCGGAGGATATCGAGGCCACGGCGCGCGTGTATTACCTGGTGCCGGCGATTGCCAAGCACCTGTGCCTGGGCGATTCCGGCCGCGAGTTCCAGGATTGCATGGGTCAGACCGAGCTTTGCCACCTGCTGGAGCACGTGACGGTCGAGCTCATGAACGAGACCGGTCTTGCCGGCAGCATCTCGTGCGGTCGCACGCGCGTAAACGAGCACGACGAGCGCGTCTTTGAGGTTGAGCTTTCGTGTCCCGACGACGCGCTGGCCATTGGCGCGCTGTCTTCGGCCACCTTTATGATGGATTGGGCCTATCTGCACGCCGACCAGCCGGCTCCCGATGTGGACGGTACGGTCGCGGGCCTGCGCAACCTGGTGCTGGGGATGCGCGCCGAGGCCGAGGGCAAGGATCCTCACGAGGCCGTCGCCGCCGCGAACGGCGAAGATGCTGCCGTGGACGAGGGCGATGACGAGGGCGATGTGCCGGTTGACGCCGAGCCCGTTGCAGATGCGACCGCCGAGCCCGTTCCCACCGAGCCCCAGGGCGTCCCCAACTTTGACGACGAGCCCCAGGTGGCGATTGATACCGAGGGCGCGGTTGCCGAAAACCACGAGGCTTCCGCTGCCGTCTTTGGCGGTGCGGCGACGGTTCCGGCGGGGCCTGCGCATGAGGGCGGCCTGCCGCTCGTGGACGGCGCCGGCGAGGACCCGGGTGCCACGGTGGCCATGCCGGCTATGCCTCAGGAGTAGGCCTACGCGTTTATTACCATCACGGACCTGCGCCTTTGCCGTACGCAGATGAGCAGAGCGGCAAGTGATGCGCTGCGGGTATAATGGACAGCATTCAAACGGTGGGCACCGACGTGCCCGCAGGAGAGGAATGATCATGGGTAAGACTTTCAGCTTTGTCTCCGGCGCACTTTTTGGTGCCGCTGCCGGCGCTATTATCGGCGTTGCTCTGGCCCCGCGCTCGGGCGCCGAGACCCGCGCCATGGCTGCCGATATCGCCAACGACGCCTGGGACAATATGCGCGACACCTACGAGCACAGCGCCGAGGAGGCCCGTGCTGCGGTCAACGATTTTGGCCCGATGGTCGACGCCAAGACCGACGACCTGCGCGCCAAGGTCGACCTGGCCCGCGAGCGCATGGACCAGCTGCGCGAGCAGCTCAACGACGCCATTTCGGGCGGCAACGTGACGCCTGCCGCTGACGTCGTGGTCGAGAACGCCGTCGAGGCTGATACCGAGGCTGCGGAGCCCTCGACCGAGGCATAATGCGCGCCGGGGATTTTGTCGGCGCCAAGATCTATCGCAAGCCTACCGAGGACAAGCGCATCAAAAAGGACGGCACGCCGCGCAGCCCTAAAAAGCTCGGAAAGATTCACTTTCCGGTTTTTACCCCGGGCGGTACGCGCGTGGTCGGCTTTATGGTCCGCCAGTCCGATATCGCGGGCATGATCGAGCGTCCCGATCGATTCGTAGCGCTCGACGCCATTGGTGTCTACGAGGGCGCCATTGCGGTCGATGACGTCAAGGACACGTACGATGCCGCCGCCGCCAAGCGCCTCGACATCAACCTGGACGATTGCATCATCTGGGTCGGTATGGACGTGCGCACGGAATCGGGCGACGTCGTGGGCTATTGCTCGGACGTTGAGTTCAAGCCACGCTCGGGCATCGTGCAGGCATTCTATGTGACCGCCGGTGCTGCTTCGAGTGTTTTGGTTGGTGACACGCAGGTGCCGCCGACGATGCTGCGCGGCTACGAGAACGGCGCGATGGTCGTCTCAGACGAGGTCAAGTCGCTCGGGTATTCGGGCGGTGCGGCTGCCAAGGCCGCTGAGGCCAGCGTCGTGGTGGGTGACAAGGTCAAGAAGGGCGCCAAGGTGCTCGATGACAAGGGATCGGTCGCCGTGGACAAGGGCAGTCGTGCGCTGGGCAAGCAGCTCGGCAAGACGCGCGGCATGTTCAAGGCCTTTAAGGACGAATACCAAAAGGCGAGCGGTGGCTCGTCAAAAGCTAGCAAATAGCGACGTACCAAATGATGGGAGGCGAGCCGGAGACATGTTGCTCCGGCTCGCTGTGTTTATGGGGGAGGGCACATGCGCCAAAACGGATCCAACTTAAACGGGCACTCCGGTGCGCGTCCGACGGCGCGCCGCGATCTGGGGCAGCTGCCCAGCGGTCAGCGTCGACGTCGCCGTAAGCCCGGCGCGATGTACCTCAACCATAGCCGTGGGTTTAGCGATCGCAGCGCGCGCATCGGCAACGGGCGCTCACCGCGCCGACCGTCCCGCCTGCCCTATGCGCTCATCGCCGTGGGTTGCGCGCTCGTACTGTTTATCGCTGCCGTCGTGGGCTACGTAAACCGCAGCGTGGACGTGGAACTCAACGGGCAAAAGACCGCGGTGCGCGTGGGCTCTACGTTGCAGAATCTTATCGACGACCAGGAGTTGGCTGACACCTACGACGCAGGCGACCTGTTGGCCGTCGATGACAGCGTGCTCAAGCGCCATGGGGGCGAAAAGCTGTCGGTGAAGGTCGACGGCAAGCGCGTGAAGCAGGGCAAATGGGATAGCCGCGAACTTGAGGGCGGCGAGAAGGTGACGGTCAAGGATGGCCGTAACACCTACGAGAAGCACGAGGTTCAGGCTACGGTTATCGAGCCCAAGCTCAAGGTCGAGGGCACGGGTGCCATCGAGTACGTCAAGACGTGGGGCATCCAGGGCCGCTCCGAGGTGTGGGTCGGCGAGCAGTCGGGCAAGACGCAGGACCGTGGCGAGGTCGTGCCCGCCACCGATTGCGTTGTTGCGTGCGCAAGCGTGGCGCCCAAGGGCAACGAAAAGTACGTGGCCCTGACATTTGACGAGGGTCCGAGCGGCGCGACCAAACAGATCTTGCAGGTGCTCAAGGAAAAGGGCGTCACCGCGACGTTCTTCCTTTCGGGCGATGCCGCGGAAGCCTCGCCCGCTACTGCCAAAGCGATTGCCGATGCCGGGTGCGCGATCGGCTCCAACAGCTACAGCGATGATTCGCTCAAGGGCGAGGATCGCGAGACGGTGCGCAAGCAGATCACGAAGGGCACCGAGGCGATTAAGTCGGCGACCGGCGTCGAGACGATGTTGCTGCGTGCCCCCTACGCCGCGTTTGACGAGCAAAACTGGATTGATGCGATGGACCTGGTCTCCGCCGTGGTCTCGTGGAATATCGATTCGGGTGACTGGCTGCTCAACGGTGCCGACGAGCAGGTCTCGACGGTGCTCGATTCGGTGACGCCAGGCAATATCGTGCTGCTCACCGATAGAGACGAATGCGCCGAGCAGACGCTCGAGGCGCTGCCGCAGATTATCGACGGGCTTATTGCCGACGGCTACAAGATCGTGACGCTCAGCGATCTGGTCAAGACGGACACAGCGCTGAGCAAAAAGCTCACCTCGCTCACCAAGGTTTCCATGCCCAAAAACGCTGTGTTCCCCCAACTTGCCGAGGACGACGACACCACACAGTAGTCATTGGGGACTGTCCCCAAAGGCCGGCACTTGGGGACGTTCCTTTTCTGCCGGCACTTTGGGACAGTCCTTTTCTGTCGCTCGCAAAGAGTGTCCCCGACGACTAGTCATTGAAGAACGTCCCCAATGGCTATGTCACGGATACGTCAGCGTTTGGTATGCCTGCAATGTGCAGCGCATAAATTCGGTGCCGCAGCGCGATGCTGATGCTATAGTTACTGCGGTTAATAAGGGTCAAGAGAAAGGTTACAGGTGAAATCCAAACCTCGACCATACAGTCGATGACCCCATGCAGGTGCTTTCTGCGCGTGCACGGGGTGTGAGCGCTGAGCGGCGTGCCGCCCGCGCATGCGTATACATATCTAAAAGTCCACGGATTGCGTGCCGGCATGGTCACGCGGTCCGCAGGGATAATGATGGGGAGCACCATTGAATTATCTGAGTGAGATGCTCAAATTGCCGGTCTTGGACGTCGACGGCGAAAAGCTCGGCGTTGTGAACGATTTTGGCATTGCAACCGGCGAAGTTTTTCCGCACGTGACGTCGCTTGCGTTCCGTGGTCCCGGCAAGACGCCGTTTATGATCAGCTGGCGCAAATGGGTCGACCGTATCGACGAGACGGGCGTGTATCTCAATACGTCTGCCACCAACATTCGCTTTTCGTACCTGCAGCCGACCGAGCTCCTGCTGGCGCGCGATGTTCTCAATAAGCAGATCGTCGATACGCAAGGCATGAAGGTCGTGCGTGTCAACGACATCAAGTTCTCCATGTCGGGCGAAAATCAGCTGCGTCTGCTGGGTGCCGAGGTCGGCGCCCGCGGTCTGCTGCGTGCAATCAGCCCCGCGCTCGAGCATATCGTCGAGGGCTTTATGAAGCACTTGGGCAAGCCGCTCAGCGAGGACATTATCGCCTGGTCTTACATGGACCTGCTCGACCGCTCGACTAAGAACATCCAGCTCTCGGTGTCGCACAAGACGCTTGGCGAGCTGCATCCTGCCGACATCGCTGACATCATCGAGCAGCTCGACCCGCGCCTGCGCGCGCAGGTGTTTGCGCAGCTCGATACCGCACAGGCTGCCGAGGCCATCTCGGAGTTCGATGATGACGAGCTCATGACCGAGATGCTCGAGGGCCTGTCCGACACGGACGCATCGTCGATGCTGGCCATGATGGACCCGGACGACGCTGCCGACCTGATCGACGAGCTCGATTATGAGAAGGCCGAGAAGCTCCTGCGCCTGATGGGCGTCAAGGAGGAGAAGGCGATTCGTAATCTGTTGGGCTACGAGGACAACACCGCCGGCCGCATCATGACCTCGGAGTTTGTCTCGCTGCCCGCCACGGCGACGGTCGGCGATGCCATCGAGGCAATTCGCAAACTCGACGAGGATTTTGAGAGTGTCTATTACGTCTATACCGAGGATCCGAGCGGCATGCTGACGGGCGTGCTTTCGCTGCGCACGCTGATCGTGGCCGACCGCGACGCCACGCTAGGCCAGCTTGCCTATCGCGATCTGGTCTACGTGTCGCCCGACGAGGACCAGGAAGACGTGACGGACGAGATGACCAAGTACGACCTGGTTGCCATCCCTGTCTGCGACGAGAACCGTCATATCCTGGGTATCGTGACCTTCGACGACGCTATGGACGTTATCGCCGAGGAGCATCAGGAGGACCTGCAGATCGCCGGTGTCGGCTCGGGCGATAGCGCATCGGACGACTCGACGAACGTGCTCAGCTGGTTTGTGCATCGCCAGTACTGGGTCGTCGTGTGGGGCATTGCCTCGTGCATCATGGCGACGGTGCTGGGGACGGCGCTGGGCTCCGCGTATCTGGTGGTGTTCCCCATGTGCGCCATGCCGCTCGTGCTGCTGGCTGCCTCGCGCATGGTGTCGTTCGTCAAGAACTACTTCCTGGAGTACGACGGCCATGACGATGAGCCCAAGCCGTATCTGGGGTTCTTCTTCCAGAGCACGGGTATGGGCCTGATCCTTTCGCTTGTTACTTACCTGTGCGCGCAGCTGGTGCGCACCGCCGCGTTCCCCGATGCCCCTATGTTTGAGGAGCAGCTCTTTACCGGCTGCTTTAACATTGCTGCCATCATCTGCCTGGTGGGCAACATGAGCGCCGTGATTTATCTGATGGTGCTGTTCTGGCGCGATGAGCACGACCTCAACACGTCGGGTACCGCTATGAACGTAATCGCCGTCATGATCTCGTGTGTGGCGTACTGCATCGCCGCGGTGCTGCTCACCATGTCAGTCATGGGTTAGGTGGTCTCGTGGAAAACACGAAACAAAAGGCGAGCGCCAAGCAAAAGCTGACCATCGCCGCCATCTTTGGCGCTATGGGCCCCGGTCTGCTGGCGGCGCTTTCGGGTAACGACGCCGGCGGTATCGCCACGTATTCCAGCGCGGGCGCCAGCTATGGCTATAAGATGCTCTGGATGCTTCCCGTCATGACCGTGCTGCTTATCGTGACGCAGGAGACCGCGGCGCGCTGCGGCTGCGTCACGGGCAAGGGCCTGGCATCGCTCATTCGCGAGCGCTTTGGCGTGCGCAAGAGTGTACTTGCTATGGCGGCGCTGTTGATCGCCAACACGGCTGTGACCATTTCGGAGTTTGCGGGTATCGCCAGCGGCCTTGCCCTCTTTGGCGTGCCGGCGAGCATCTCGGTGCCGTTGGTGGCGCTGCTGGTGTGGATGCTTACCATGTCGGGTAGCTTCCAGCGCATCGAGAAGATTCTGCTGCTGGTAAGCTGCGTCTTCGTGACCTATATTGTCGCCGCGTTTATGGCCGGTCCCAACTGGGGTGAGGTCGCGGTCGACTTGGTCGTCCCCAATATTCAGAACGATCCCAGCTACGTGTCGCTCGTGGTCGCAACGATCGGTACCACCATCGCGCCGTGGATGATTTTCTTGGCGCAGAATAACGTGGTCGATAAGAATGCGGGCGAGGACGATATCGTGCTGCAGCGTATTGATACCGTGAGCGGCTCGATCGCTGCTGATATCATTGCGGGCTTCATTATCATCACGACCGGTACGGTGCTGTTCCCGGCGGGTATTCAGATTAACGATGCCGCCGATGCCGCCCGCGCGCTGGAGCCCATCGCGGGTCAGTGGTCCACGGTGCTGTTTGCCTCGGGCCTGGTCGCAGCGAGCTTTTTGGCTGCCTGCGTGCTGCCGGGCGTTACGTCGAGTGCCATCTGCGAGGCTTTTGGTTGGGAGCGCGGCGCCGATCGCAGCTGGGACGAGGCCCCGGTATATCGCGGCATCATTACGGCCATCATCGGTATTTCTGCCGTGTTGGTGCTCATGCCTGGCGTCGATTTGTTCCAGATTATGATGACCTCGCAGGTCATCAACGGCGTGCTGTTGCCCGTGGTTTTGGTGTTTCAGGTGGTTATTGCCGCCGACCGTCACATTATGGGCGCCAACCGCAACGGCCGCGTGTGGAATGTGCTTACGTGGGCGACTATCAGCGTGATCACGGTGCTGACGGTTGTCATGTTTGTCCTGCAGGCGATGGGTTACAGCGCTTAGCGCCTCTTTTGGACTCCAAACAGGCCGCCGCCATGGGTTGCGGCCTGTATTTTGCCTGTTATAGGGGGTTAGTAATATTCGTGTGGACAAAAAATGCCAAATATGAGTACTGTTGCCTGGCCGATAGCATTTACAACTAAGAAAATAATAAACATATCTAAAAATCTGTTCATTAAAAGCGGAGCTCCAAGTCCTAAGCCGGCCATTCTGGTCAACTGGAAGGGTCGCGCGCTACCGCATGGGCGCCATTTTGGGTGGTTTTGCCTGCTATTAAAATTGTAACAGTACTCATATTTGCCTCTTTTTGTCCACGACCTCTTGGAGCCGGCTCGAAAAGAGTGATTTTGGGTTGTTTGCTGCGGGTGTGGGCTTGGAAACAACGCTCGGGGTGGCGAGGCGTCCAAAATTCGGTCGCAAGGAGGGCGTTCCTCGGCTGTGTCAGGAGTGTCCCTAGGTGCCGGCACATAAGGAACGTCCCTAACTGCCGGAGGGGGGAGTTTGCGCTGCAGGTTACTTGTCGGTGCCCAGCTTGTGCGGCTTGAGAGCGAGGGCATTGACGAGTGTGTCGGCGGCGGACTTGACGGCTGCCGGCTGCGGATCGTTGACGTGGTCCTCGGGATGCACGGGCAGGTCCTTCTTGACCGCATCGTGGATCAGGTTGAGGTGCTCGGTCACGCCGGTAGTCGACAGGTGCGTGCCGTCGCCATCGAACAGGTCGTTGCGGTTGGCACTGTGCCCGTACCAGTCGATAACGCGTACATTCTTGTAGCGCGTGGCGGCGTTGGCGATGGCCTGGTTCGTGGACCCGACCCACGGCTGCGGGCTACGCGTGTTTACAAACACGACAATACGCTGCTCGCCGGCGTCGGCCATGATCGCGTCGACCTGGGCGTCCGTTACCAAACCGTTAGTGCCCAGGGCAAAGATCACGATCTTGCCGGCAAGGTTCTGCTGGATATAGCCCTCAAATGTCGCGCGGCCCGCATCAAACTGGCGGCCCTTTTCGGCATCGATATGGCTGTGCGGGAACACGCCGTCAAAGGAATCAACGGCGCGCAGCGACACGGAGTCACCGATCATCAACAGGTCGTAGGAGCCATCGGGGAAGCCGTCGTTGTCCTTGTCGGTGTCGTCGGCCGCCTGCTGGTCGGTGGGCGCGGTGTTTTTGGCTTCCTTGTTGAGGACTTCGGCGCCCTCACCGCTCAGCGCGGAGGTCTCCGGCACAAAGATCAGGCCGCCCAGCGCGATGACAAGCACGATCCCGCAAGTGGCGCACACAGGAATATGCGCGCGCACCCAGTTGGCGGGCGTGGTGGTGCCATCGCGGAATTCGGCGACGGTACGGCCGAAGGCGCCCTTCCTAAACGGCGTTTCGATAAAGCGATAGGAGCACTCGGCTACGGCGACCACCACAAGTACCTGCAAGATGTACTGCCACCAGGGCGTGTCGTTGATGTTGGCGACCGGGTTCATGAGCAACAGCAGCGGATAGTGCCACAGGTAGATGCTGTACGAGCGCTTGCCAACCCACACGAGCGGCTCGGCGGACAGCGCGCGGGCAACCATTCCCTGGGGCTGCACGCAGGCGGCAATGACCATGAGCGTGAGGATCGAGCACAGCAGCGTGCCGCCGCGATACTGGAACGCGGTGTAGCCGTTGGTGAGCGCGACCATGGCGGCAAGGCCAACCAGACCCACGACGCCCAACACATCGATGGATGCGGGCGAGGACCAAAAGCGCACGAGGGCGCTCGGCTGTGCCGGGGCGGTCTCGGCTGCTTCGTCGGCCTTCTCGCCAGGCTTGCTCTCGGCGTTCTTGCCGTGCTTGGCGGCGCCAGCCAGGCGATTGAGCCCCAAACGATGAGCGAGACGCACCGGCGCCAGGTCGCGATCGGGGATAAAGGCCATCCAGGCACCCAGCAGCAGCGAGAACACGCGGGTGTCGGTGCCGTAGTATACGCGGCTGGGGTCGGCGGCAGGGTTGTAAAGCGCCATCATGGCGAGGGCAGATACCGCGGCAAGGCCCAGAACCACGCGGCGCGTGTTGGGCTTGCTCACATGCATGGATACCATGGCAAACAGCAGTGGCGGCCAAATCAGGTAGAACTGTTCCTCGATGGCAAGCGACCAAAAGTGCGTGAGCGGCGAGGGGTCGCCCAGAGCATTGAAGTACGAGACGTTTTGGGCAATCTGCCACCAGTTGTTGAAGAACAGCAGCGACGGCAGGATGTCGGGGCGCATCTTGGTGAGCATCACGTGGTTAAAGATGGTGCACAGCGCGCAGGTCACGAACACTACCGTTACCACGGCGGGGACCAGGCGACGGATACGGCGGATCCAGAAGCTCTTGAGGTCGATGCGGCCGGTCTTAGCGACTTCGTTGAGTAGCAGGCGTGTGATCAGATAGCCCGAAAGCACAAAGAAGATCGTGACGCCGAGCAGACCGCCCTGCGCCCACGTGAGGTTGAGGTGATAGAGCACCACCGCGACGACGGCAAGCGTGCGCAAACCGTCGAGCGCAGGGATATAGCGGGACTTGGGGCGAGCAGGCGTCTGCTCCGCGGCGGGAGTGTTGGCGCGGCCCTCGTTGTTGGCGGAAGCGCGATGGGGGCTCGCGGTGCGTCGCGGCTCGTTGGCACGGCGTTCGCCCTTCACGCGTTCGTGCGGCGCCGGCTCGTTGCCCGTGCGGCGTCGGCCGCGCGAGCCCGATTGCGAGAATTGTTCCATAAAACATCATCCAATGACGAGAATAATCAGCACGTCTTCATTGTAACCGCCTGCTCCTGTGAATGCTTGCTGCCGGCGCAAGCTCAAGCGCGCGTCCACATCAAAGTGAATTAAAGTTATGGAGGTGCGAGAGCACACAATTGACGGCCGACAGCGGGCGCAGAGCCCACGGACGAGGAGGTTTCCATGGCGGATCACAGCATCGTTGCGGTGTTCGGCAGCATGAACATGGACCTTTCGGTGGCGTGCGAGCGCATGCCGCGCGCGGGCGAGACCGTTGGCGGTAGCGGTTTTATCACCAACGCCGGTGGCAAGGGCGCTAACCAGGCCGTTGCCGCTGCGCGCATGGGTGCGCGCACGTGCATGATCGGCGCTGTTGGGCGCGATACCTTTGGCGATGCGCTCGTGGCAGGGCTCCAGGATGCCGGCGTGGGCGTTGAGTTTGTGGCGCGTCGCGATGACGTGGAGACCGGTACCGCGACTATCATTCGCTGCGAGAGCGACAACCGCATCGTGCTGTCGCCGGGCGCCAACCATGCGCTTGCGGGCGAGGACGTTGCCCGCGCACTGAGGCGCTTGGTGGCCGACGAGCTCGACGGCGATGCCAGAGAGATTGCCCCGGCTGCCGGAAGCGTCTTTATTGCCCAGGGCGAATGTGACCTTGCGGCAACGGCCGCGGCACTCTCTTGCGCTCACGAGCTGGGGTTCTATACGATCTTTAACCCGGCGCCCGCCTGCGACCTGCCGGCAGGAGCGTGGCCAGCGGTCGACCTGGTCTGCCCCAACGAGACCGAGTGCCAGGTGCTGACGGGCGTTCTGCCTACGGATGATGCGAGTTGCGTCGCCGCGCTCAATGCGCTGCTCGACAAGGGCGCCGGGGCTGCGGTCATCACGTTGGGCGGCGCCGGCTCGGTTACGCTCGGCGATGGCGGTGAGCTGCTGCGCATGCCGGCGCTTTCGAGCGAGGTGGTCGACACCACGGCTGCGGGCGATACGTTTATCGGCGCGCTTGCGGGGGCTCGTCTGGAGGGCCTGCCGCTCTTTGAGTGCATGGCGGCGGGCGCACGCGCCTCGGCGGTGACGGTGTCGCGCCTGGGCGCACAGCAGTCGATTCCCACGCGTGCCGAAGTTGAGCGCGTGTTTGATTTAGACGATTTGGTACAAGACGGAGAAGCGGAGTAGAACTATGGCGATTAAGAAGCTGATCCTTGATCTGGATATGGGTGTGGACGATGCGATGGCGCTCGCCTATGCGATCGCGAGCCCCGAGGTGGAGCTCGTGGGCATCACCACATGCTTTGGCAACGTGCGCGTCGAGCAGTCGGCGCACAACTGCCTGGCGGTGCTCGACCTGTTGGGTCGTCCCGAGGTGCCGGTGTACCTGGGTGCCGACCGTCCTCTGCAGGCGACCGAGCCCTATACGCCGCCGGCGTCCACCACGCTCATTCACGGTAAGAACGGCATCGGCGGCGCGAGCGTGCCCGCCTCGCCGTACGAGCCGGTGGGGGCGACGTCGGCCGATGGCAACGCTGCGGTCGATTATCTGACCGATGCCGCGCGTACCTATGGCCCCGACCTGATCTACGTGGCGACCGGCCCGCTCACCAATCTGGCGCTTGCCCTGGAGCGTGATGCAGCGGCGATGATGTCTATCGGTCGCGTGGTCGTGATGGGCGGTGCGCTCACCGTGCCCGGCAACGTGAGCGCGGGCGCCGAGGCCAACATAGCAAGCGACCCCGAGGCCGCCGACGCCGTGCTGCGCTCGGGCCGCAAGCTCACTATGGTGGGTCTGGATGTGACGCATCGCGTGGTGCTCACGCGTCGCGATATTGCCGGCTGGACGGGCTCGGGCACCATGGCGGGCTGCGCATTTGCGAGCATGGTCGAGCACTATATTGGCTCGTACGAAATGAACGCACCCTACCTGGGCGGCTGCGCACTGCACGATCCGCTGGCGGTTGCCGTGGCGATTGACCCCACGCTTGTGGGTGCGCTCGGCTGTAACCTGCGCGTCGACCTGCTGGGCGAGTACCGCGGCCGCACCATCTGCGACGAGCACCGCCTGTCCGATCCGGACAAGAGCGCGCTTGTGGCGCTGACCGTCGACGCCCCGCGCTTCCTCGCGGAGTTTAAGGCGCGTATGGCCCGCGTCCTAGGTTAAATGTTTTTCACGCCCCAAATTGGCTACCGAGTAAATGCGCCCGTTGGGGGAATAGTTGTGCCGCTTCGCTTGACAACAGGCTAAACTAGCTAATAAACATTTACTATTCTGTTTAGATTGAATTTGCGGTCGTTTAGTTGCCGAGCCACGGGCGGTCAAGCCACGATGCTCGGCCGCGACCGTTGCTAGGGGGAACGATGGCTAAAGCAAGCGTCCGCGAGATCAGCCGCATTACCGGCTTCTCGCCCGCAACCGTGTCCAACGCACTCAACCGCAAGCGCAGCGTGAGCGAGGAGACCGCCAAGGTCATCCTGGAGTGTGCGCAGTCGCTCGGCTACCAGCAGTCGACGCAGCTCGAGAGCATCCAGTTTGTGCTCGCGCGCAAGACGGGTGCCATCCTGGACGAGAGCACCTTCCACCCCGCGGTCATCGAGGGCGTGGAGCGCCAGGCGCGTCGCCACGGCATGAGCACGAGCTTTGTCTCGCTCGACTTTAGCGACTTGAACGCCGTGCGCCCGCAGGTCGAGGGCCTTATCGCCGACCCGGCTGCCGCCATCGTGCTGATGGGCACCGAGCTGGGTGAGGAAGATTACGCCTTGTTCGCCAACGCCGCCGCCCACCTGATCGTGCTCGACGGCTGGAGCGACCGCCAGTACTTTGATGCCGTAGTCATTGCCAACACCGATTCGGTGCTGCGTGCCGTGGATTACCTTATCGAGAAGGGTCACAAGCAAATTGGCTACCTAGCAGGCGACCTTCGCATCCGCAACTTTAAAGATCGCGAGCGCGGCTATCGCCAAGCGCTTGAGGACGCGGGCCTTGACGCCAATCCGACATGGCGCGTCACGCTGGGAACCACGCTCGAGGGCGCTTATCGCGACATGGGCGCGTGGCTCGACAGCATCTCGCGCGACGACCTGCCGACGGCTTTCTTTGCCGAGAACGACGTGCTTGCCGTGGGCGCCATGCGCGCGCTGAGCGAACACGGCGTACGCGTGCCCGAGGACGTCTCGATCATCGGCTTTGACGACCTGTCTCTGGGCGCCTTCTCAAACCCGCCGCTCACCACGGTGCACGTTCCCAAGCACGAGGTGGGCGAGATCGCGGTGCGCCGACTGGTGGGCAACATCCGCAATCCCAAGAGCTATACCTGCAAGACGGCCGTATCGACGTATTTTGTCGAGCGCCAGAGCGTGCGCGAAATCTAGGCGAAGGCAGCATCGCTCGCGGCGCGTCAAAGCGCGCGAGAGCAGTAAGTGCAACACCGTTCAAAAGGGGGTCCTTCGGGACCCTTTTTGTTCTCCTTGTATGTTCAGTTTGTTTACATACCGTTTAGGCTGATTTCTCTACCGCATGCGGGTATTTCGCGCTAAACTTCTAAACAAAATAGTAAAACATTTAGTAAACAGAACAAAACGAAACAATCGTCTGTTTACTGAACATGTGACTAGGGGAGGACGTACATGGATAAGATCAAACTCGGCTTTGTGCCCACGCGCCGAAGCATTTTTAGCGCGCCGGACGCGATCAAGTATCGCGGCCTGACGGCTGATCGCCTGCGCGAGATCGGCGTCGACATTGTGGACATCGACGACATCAACGACGAGGGCCTGCTGTTTGACGACAGCCATATCGAGCCTATCGTCAAGAAGTTCCGCGCCGAGGGCGTTGACGGCATCATGCTGTGCCACGCCAACTTTGGCACCGAGTACGTTTGCGCCCGCCTTGCCCGTGAGCTCGGCCTGCCCGTGCTGCTGTGGGGCCCGCGCGACGAGCGCCCCGAGCCCGACGGCACCCGCCTGCGCGACAGCCAGTGTGGCCTGTTCGCGACCGGCAAGGTCCTGCGCCGCTTCCAGGTTCCCTTCACCTACATGACCAACTGCCGCCTGACCGACCCCGAGTTCGAGCGCGGCGTCTGGGACTTTTTGGCCGTGTGCAACGTGGTCAAGACCTTCAAGCACACTCGCATCCTGCAGATGGCCACTCGTCCGTTCGACTTCTGGTCGACCATGTGCAACGAGGGCGAGCTGCTCGAGAAGTTCAACATCCAGCTTTCACCCATCCCCATGACCGAACTTGTTCAGGCCGTGCGCGACGCCCAGGCCGACGAGCAGGCCATGGCCGCCATGCTTGCCCACATCAACGATAGCTTTGAGATCTGCATCCCCGAGGACAAGGTCCCCGCGGTTGCAGGGCTCGCTATCGCCATGAAGCGCCTGGTCGATAAGTACGGCTGCAACGCCGGCGCCATCCAGTGCTGGAACGCTCTGCAGGACGAGCTGGGCATTATGCCCTGCGCCGCCAACGCCATCCTCAATGAGATGGGTGTCCCCGTCGTGTGCGAGACCGATATCCACGGCGCCATTACCGCGCTGATGGTCGAGGCCGCCGACCTGGGCCGTCACCGCGGCATGTTCGCCGACTGGACCGTGCGGCATCCCGATAACGAGAACGGCGAGCTGCTGCAGCACTGCGGCCCCTGGCCCTGCAGCTGCGCGGCTGTCAAGCCCAAGCTCACCTACCCGCTGGCCTTCGATCACCCCGGCGCGCTGACGGCCGAGGCCAAGCACGGCGACCTCACCCTTGCCCGCTTTGACGGCGACAACGGCGAGTACTCGCTGCTGCTGGGCAACGCCCGCGGCATCGACGGCCCGGCCGGCATGGGCACCTACCTGTGGGTCGAGGTCGAGAACCTCAAGCGCCTCGAGGCCAAGATCGTCGAGGGCCCCTACATCCACCACTGCGTGGCCATCCACGCCAACGTGGTGCCGGTGCTCTACGAGGCATGCAAGTACATCGGCATCCAGCCCGACCTGTACGACCCCATCGAAGAAGACGTCAAAGCCTACCTGCGAGGAGAGTAGAAATGGCAACTATCGAAGAGCTTGAGTCCCTGCGCTGGAACCTTCGCCGCGATTGCGTCGACATCATCATGGCCGGCGCCGGCGGCCACATCGGCGGCGACATGTCGGTCATCGACGCGCTCATGACCCTCTACGCCAACCATTTGAACATTTCGCCCGAGACCGTCGACGATCCCAACCGCGATCGCTTCGTGCTCTCCAAGGGCCACGCCATGGAGGCCTATTACGCGGTGCTGTGCCACGAGGGCTACCTGGACCTCGACGACGTCAAGGCCCGCTTCTCCAAGTTCGGCAGTCCTTACATCGGCCATCCCAACAATAAACTCAAGGGCATCGAGATGAACTCCGGCTCGCTCGGTCACGGCCTGCCCGTGGCGGTGGGTATGGCGCTCGCCGGCAAGATGGACGGTCGCGACTACCGCGTCTACACCATCATGGGCGACGGCGAGCTTGCCGAGGGCTCGGTCTGGGAGGGCGCCATGAGCGGTGGCAACTACCAGCTCGATAACCTGTGCGCGCTCGTGGACCGCAACCGCCTGCAGATCAGTGGTAGCACCGAGGACGTCATGAAGCAGGACTCGCAGGAGGAGCGCTGGGCCGCCTTCGGTTGGAACGTGCTGTCCATTCCGGGCAACGACGTCCAGGCCATCGACGCCGCGCTGACGCTTGCGGCCGAGACCAAGGGTAAGCCCACGGTCATCATCCTCAACACGGTGAAGGGCTACGGCTCGCCCGTCATGGAGGACAAGGCCGGCTGGCATCACCACCTGCCCAACGACGAGGAATATGCCCAGATCATCGCCGATTTCGCTGCCCATAAGGAGGCCATCAATGGCTAACAAGATCGCCAACCGCAAGGTTATCTGCGACACGCTGCTCGAGGCCGCCGAGACCGATAAGGACATCGTCGTCCTGTGCTCCGACTCCCGCGGCTCCGCGTCGCTCACGCCGTTCTTCGATCAGTATCCCCAGCAGTCCATTGAGGTCGGCATTGCCGAGCAGGACCTGGTGAGCATCGCCGCCGGCATGGCTTCGTGCGGCAAGAAGGCCTGGGCTGCTTCGCCGGCGTCCTTTGTGACCACGCGTTCGTATGAGCAGTGCAAGGTCGATGTCTCGTACTCCAACACCAACGTCAAGCTCATCGGCATCTCGGGCGGCGTGTCCTACGGCGCCCTGGGTATGAGCCACCATTCCGCGCAGGATATCGCCGCCATGAGCGCGATCCCCAACATGCGCGTGTATCTGCCGAGCGACCGCTTCCAGACCGCCGAGCTCGTGCGCGCCCTGGTCGCCGACAACAAGCCGGCCTACATCCGCGTTGGCCGCAACCCGGTCGAGGACGTGTACACCGAGGATGAGTGCCCGTTCCAGATGGACCGCGCCACCTGGGTGCGTCGCGGTACCGATGTGACGATCGTCGCCACCGGCGAGATGGTCCGCCATGCCGTGGACGCCGCCGACCTGCTGGCCGAGCAGGGCATCTCGGCAACGGTGCTCGACATGTATTGCGTCAAGCCGCTTGACGCCGAGGCCGTAATTGAGGCCGCCGGTGCCACGCGCGCCGTCGTGACTGTCGAGGAGCACAGCCCCTTCGGCGGCCTGGGCTCTATGGTCGCGCAGGTGGTGGGCGAGCATTGCCCGCGTCCGGTCAAGTGCCTCTCCCTGCCCGACGCGCCGGTCATCACCGGCACGAGCCCCGAGGTCTTTGCGCACTACGGCCTGACGGGTGCCGGAATCGCGCAGACCGTCGCCGAGTTCCTGCCCGCAGAGTAATTGGTGCATCGGGGACAGGTCACTTTGCATCAACTTTGTGCAAAGGGGGCAGGTTTGCACCAATCCTTTTAGGTTGAATTCTGAGCAGGCCGGCTGCGCTCTCATGAGCCGGTCGGCCGCTCGCTCCTTGTCCGTTGGGCTTTAGTTTTTTAATCGACGGGGGAGACAGGAGAGTACATGAGCAAATACATCATCGGAATCGATCAGTCCACGCAGGGCACGAAGGCGCTGCTGGTGGACGAGGGCGGCCACCTGATTCATCGTGCCGATCGCTCGCATCGCCAGATTGTCAACGATGCCGGCTGGGGGAGCCATGATCCGACCGAGATTGCCGCCAACGTGCTGGCCGTGGCGCGTGCCGTGGTGGAGGAGACCGGGGTCGATCCGGCCGATATCGCTGGCATTGGCATCTCCAACCAGCGCGAGACCACCGTTGCCTGGAGTCGCACGACAGGCGAGCCGCTGTGCGATGCCGTGGTGTGGCAGTGCGCCCGCGCCCGTGAGCTGTGCGACGGGTTTGCTGCGCGCGAAGGCGTGGCCGAGCTGGTGTGCGACACGACAGGTCTGGTGCTCTCGCCCTACTATCCGGCGGGCAAGATGGCTTGGATCCTCGCGAACGTTCCGGCGGCTGCCGAGGCCGCGGCGGCGGGCGAGCTGTGTCTGGGCACCATCGATGCTTGGGTGGTCTGGACGCTCACGGGCGGCGCGGAGTTTCGCTGCGACTGGTCCAATGCCAGCCGCACGCAGCTCTTCGACCTGCGCCGTGGCTGCTGGAGCGAGCCGGTGTGCGAGGCCTTTGGCATTGATCCGGCGTGCTTGCCGCAGGTGACCGATTCCGACGGCCTGTTCGGCACAACGGACCTGGGCGGCTTTTTGCCGGCCCCCGTGCCGGTGCACGGCGTGCTGGGCGACAGCCATGCGGCCCTGTTTGCGCAAGGCTGCCACAGCCGCGGCATGGCCAAGGCGACCTATGGCACCGGCAGCTCGGTCATGATGAACGTCGGCGACGAGTTTGTCGCCAGCTCGCACGGGCTTTCGAGCTCGCTTGCATGGCGTATGGATGGCGTGACCGAGTATGTGCTCGAGGGCAACGTGAGCTACGCCGGCGCCGTCAAGACCTGGCTGCGCGACGACCTGGAGCTCATCAACAACCCCGAGGAGGTCACCGACCTGTGCTACGCCGCCAATCCGGCGAGCCGCGTCTACTTTGTGCCGGCGTTTACCGGCCTGGGCGCGCCGCACTGGGCAAGTGATGCCGAGGGCTGCGTCTTTGGCATGACGCGCACCACGGGTCGCGCGGAGTTCGTAAAGGCCGCCGATGAGTCGATCGCCTATCAGATCTTCGACGTCATTGATGCGATGGTCGAGGATTCGGGCGCCGCACTGGCCGAGCTTCGTGTTGACGGCGGCCCCACGCGTGACGCGTACCTGATGCAGTTTGAGAGCGACTTGGTCGGCTCGCCCATCCGCATTGCGAGCAATGACGAGATGAGCGGTCTGGGCGCAGCTTGGGCCTGCGGCATTGCGCTGGGCATGTACGCGCGCGATGTCGTTGACGTCTATGGCGCCCGCGGCATCGTGGAGCCCACCATGTCCGTCGACGAGCGCGCCAAAAAGATCGCCGGCTGGCGCCGCGCCGTCGACGCTACAATCGCGTACACGGCCTAGAATGATTTTTCTGGGACGGGGATTAAAAACTCAGTGATCCCCGTCCTAGGCAGCTTATTTGGGACGGGGCTTTTTTGACTGGTATGATTGGTGCGACCATTCGAACCAGCTAAAAGAACCCCGTCCCAAATTGACTACCGAGAGGATCTGCCATGGAGCGCATCGCCAGCTTTTCCGTTGACCATCTGCTGCTTGAGCCCGGCGTGTATGTGAGCCGCATCGACCGCGATCCGGCGACCGGTGCTGCCGTCACCACGTTTGACCTGCGCCTGACCACGCCCAACAAAGAGCCGGTCATGAACACGGCCGAGTGCCATACCATCGAGCACCTGGGCGCGACGTTCCTTCGCAATCATGCCGAGTGGTCGAGCCGCATTGTCTACTTTGGCCCCATGGGCTGCCGCACGGGCTTTTACCTCGTCGTATTTGGCGAAGTGACGAGCGAGGAGATCCTGCCGATCGTGCGTGAGCTGTTCGAGTTTGTCGCCGACTTTGAGGGCGATGTCCCCGGTGCCGCTCCCGAGGAGTGCGGTAACTACCTGGACCAGAACCTCCCCATGGCAAACTGGCTTGCGCGCCGTTATCTCGACCGTGACCTGGCCGATATCGACGAGAAGCATCTGCACTATCAACAGGCATAAAGCTGCTCGCAAAATATCGTTTGCACCAGAAGCGCCTCCGCTGTCAGCGGTGGCGCTTTTTCATACTGAGCGCTCAAAACGCGAAGAAATTGTTCTAGAAT
This sequence comes from uncultured Collinsella sp., assembly GCA_902474645.1. Classification (GTDB taxonomy): domain Bacteria; phylum Actinomycetota; class Coriobacteriia; order Coriobacteriales; family Coriobacteriaceae; genus Collinsella. Next base: position 271 of record CABRWN010000006.1, on the reverse strand, counting down.
GTTCGTACTGTCACATAAACGAACAGGAGTGAACATGCATATCTACTCTGTCAACGATCCCGAGTTCAAATCCTATGGCAACGTTTGGGATGACGTTCCGTCCGTGCTCACGTCGCCCGTGCTCGAGGCGCTCTCTGCCACGCCCATCCCCGAGGGCAGCAAGTACGTAGCAAGCGCGCCGGAGCTCGAGGGCGTCAAGGATGCCGATAAGCTGGGCTTTCTCATGTACGGCGGCCGTCCCTTCCAGCTGGGCTGGTGCAACGGCCACAAC
>CABRWN010000005.1 GCA_902474645.1 uncultured Collinsella sp. | reverse complement strand
CGCACCAGTGAATGAAAGAGCTCCCAGCAATGGGAGCTTTTTTGTTATGGGCCGTTTTTGGCAGATTTGACCTATCGATTTCGCGCGGCAGATGCCCCTGTGGTCAAAAAGTGGCAAATATGAGTACTGGCACGAAAATAGAGACATTTCACGAAGCCATTTTTGCTCATTTTGCGCAACAGATGTACGCTAATTTGACTCAATCTTGAGACAAAACGAAGTAAATTCGATAGACCCTGGGTTCAAAGAGGCGATTTTGACCCAAATACGCTGTTACTAAACTGGTAACAGTACTCATATTTGGCCTTTTTTGACCACGGGTCCTCTTGTTGGTGTCACACGGCTGCTTTGTGCGGGTATCCTAGTCCCAACGCGTGCCTATCAGAGGAGAAACCATGCTGTTGTCCGGTATCATCGCTACCCTTACGAGCCTTCTGCTTCCCATCATCATTTTGTTGCTACTGCTCCCCAACGCCTGCTATGTCGTTGAACAGCAGCATGCTGTGATCATCGAGCGTCTGGGCAAGTTCAACCGCATCGTCAACGCGGGCTTCCACATGAAGGTGCCCGTGATCGACCGCAAAGCCGCCACGGTGAGTCTGCGCACCATGAAAAACGGCTTTGGCATCGACGTTAAGACCCAGGACAACGTGACTATCGGCCTTGAGGTCTCTGCTCAGTACCACGTGAGCTATGACATGGGCGCCGGCCCGGCAGATTCGGGCATCTACAAGAGCTACTACATGCTGCAGGAGCCCGTCGACCAAATGCGTGACTTCATCACCGATGCCCTGCGCTCTTCCATCCCCGTCTACACGCTCGATGAGGTCTTTGCCAAAAAAGACGATATCGCCAAGGACGTCAACGCCACCGTGTCCGAGCAGATGGCCGCCTACGGCTTCACCCTCGTGTCGACACTTATCACCAAGATCGCGCTGCCGACCGAGGTCGAGAACTCCATGAACGACATCAACGCCGCCCAGCGAAAGCGCGCCGCTGCGCAGGAGCTCGCCGAGGCCGATCGCATCAAGCGCGTTACCGAGGCGACCGCCGAGGCTGAGGCGATGGAAAAGGCGGGCGAGGGCATCGCCAACCAGCGCAAAGCCATCGCGCTGGGCATCAAGGACTCGCTCGAGATTATCCAGGAGACGGGCGTCGGCAACGATGAGGCCAACCAGCTGTTCATGTTTACGCAGTGGTCCGAGATGATGACGGAGTTCGCTCGCACGGGCAAAACCTCGACGGTCGTGCTGCCGAGCGATTTCTCACAGTCGGCCTCGATGTTCGAGCAGATGTTGACCGCCGGCAAAGTTCAGAACGAGTCGAAGGGGTAAACGCGCGTGAAATATACCGTTGTTTGCGTTGGCAAGCTTAAAGAGCGCTTTTGGAAGGACGCGTGCGCCGAATACACCAAACGCCTAGGCGCCTATGCCAAGGTAGATATGCGCGAGGTTGCCGATATCGATCCGGCCAAAGCGGGCGGTGTGGATGCCGCGCGCGACAAAGAAGGCGCGGCGATTCTTGCTGCCCTGCCACCGCGGGCACATGTGATTCTGCTGGCTATCGAGGGCAAGGAGCGTTCGAGCGAGGAGCTCTCGACCCGTCTCGATGACCTCATGCTGCGAGGCAACAGCGACATCGCTTTTGTAATCGGCGGATCGGATGGCGTGAGCGATGCCGTACGCGCCCGCGCCGACGAGGTGCTCAGTTTTGGACGCATTACCTTGCCGCATAACCTGGCGCGCGTGGTGCTGCTGGAGCAGATCTACCGCGCCTGCAAGATTAGCCGTGGCGAGCCGTATCACAAGTAGGTCGGTAATACGAAACAATGGCGTGGGACAATGACTTTCGTTTTGAGGAACGCATCTGAGAGGACTGTGTGATATGAAGATCGGATTTGTCGGTTTTGGCAATATGGCGAGCGCTATGGCCGATGGCTGGATTGCCGCCGGCGTGGCCGCGGGCGACATGTGCGCCTGCGCAGGCCGCTACGATGCTCTGGTTGAGCGTTGCGAGGAGCGGGGCATGGCTGCCTGCCACGATGCGACGGAGGTTGTTGCCGCGTCCGATATCGTGGTTGCGGCGGTCAAGCCGTACATGATCGAGAAGGTCTTCGCTCCACTCAAGGATGCACTTGCCGACAAGGTCGTCCTTTCGGTCGCCTGGACCTGGGATAGTGCCAAGTGGGAACAGGTCCTGCCAGGTGTTGCTCATATCTCGACGGTGCCCAACACGCCGGTTTCGGTGGACGAGGGCGTTATCGCCTGCGAGAAGGCTTCCACGCTTAGCGATGAGCAGCGTGCCACGGTGCTCGGTCTGCTCGGAAAGCTTGGCACGGTGGTCGAGCTCGATTCGAGCCTGCTGTTTGTGGGCGGTACCGTGGGCGGTTGCGCCCCGGCGTTTGTCGCCATGGCGATCGAGGCTCTGGGCGATGCGGCCGTCAAACACGGTATTCCGCGCGCCGATGCCTATCGCATTGTGAGCCAGATGGTGCTGGGTACGGCAAAGCTGCAGCTTGCAACCGGCCAGCATCCCGCAGCGATGAAGGATGCCGTGTGCTCGCCCGGCGGTGCTACCATCAAGGGCGTCGTTGCGCTCGAGGACGCCGGCATGCGCAGCGCCCTCGTCAAGGCCATCGACGCTACTCTCCAGTAAACTGACCAATAAGGGACAGATTAATTTTGCAGGGTTTTTCTGCGGTTTTGTACCTTGAGCAAAAAGCGCCCCGCAACTGGCTCAATTCCAGTTGCGGGGCGCTTGCGTTTGCCAAGATAAAACCGACCAAAATAAACCTGTTTCTTTTTGGCAGGTTAGTCCCAGAAGCTGTCTTCCTCATCCTCGGACTTGGGGCCGCGGTCGACATACATCTTATGGGTGCGCTTCTCCATCACAAAGGCAAGAATCGCAAATAGCAGGATGCCGCCGGCGAAAAGGATGGCGAAACCGGTGCGGGTGCCAAACAAAAAGGAAAAAACTGCGTCCATTGGGTGCCTTCTTGCGTAGTTGAGTTGGGTCGTAAACGCTCATAAGTATATACTTGCCCATACATGTACAAGGTTGCAACCTAAATGGAATGTATATCGCCGGAGGATCTAATGCTTGATATCAAGTTTGTTCGCGAGAACCCCGATGCCATCGATACCGCCATGGCAAATCGCCAGACGTCTTGGGATCGCGAGAAGTTCTTTGAGCTCGACGACGAGCGCCGTGCCGTCATCACCGAGGTCGAGGAGCTCCAGGCCACGCGTAACGCCGAGTCCAAAAAGATTGGCGCCCTGATGAAGGAGGGCAAGAAGGACGAGGCCGAGGCCGCCAAGGAGGCCGTGCGCTCCGTCAACGAGAAGATCGACGGTCTGGCCGAGCGCCGTACCGCTCTTGAGCAGGAGCAGTACGACTTCATGTCTCACCTGCCCAACATTCCGTGCGAGGCTACCCCGTACGGTAAGGACGAGGGCGAGAACATCGAGCGTCGCCGCTGGGGCACCCCGCGCGAGTTCGACTTCGACTTTAAGCCGCACTGGGATCTGGGTACCGATTTGGACATCCTCGACTTCGAGCGTGGCAACAAGCTCTCCGGCAGCCGCTTCACTGTTCTCGGTGGCGCCGGCGCCCGTCTGGAGCGCGCCCTTATCAACTTCTTCCTGGACACGCACACGAGCCGTGGCTTCAAGGAGTGGTGGCCGCCCATCGTCGTCAAGCGTCAGACCATGTTCGGCACGGGCCAGTTGCCCAAGTTTGAGGACGACGCCTATCACGTCTCGGGCGACAACTTCCTGATTCCTACCGCCGAGGTCGTACTGACTAACCTACATGCCGGTGAGGTTCTGGACGCCGACACTCTGCCTCGCCGCTACACCGCCTTCACCCCCTGCTTCCGCGAGGAGGCCGGTTCCGCCGGTCGCGACACCCGCGGCATCATTCGCCAGCACGAGTTCGACAAAGTCGAAATGGTCAAGTTTGCCAAGCCGGAGGAGTCCGACGAGGAGCTCGAGAGCATGACCGCCGAGGCCGAGTACCTGCTGCAGCAGCTGGGCCTGCCGTATCGCGTGATTAGCCTGTGCACCGGCGACCTAGGCTTCTCTGCCCGTCAGACCTACGACGTCGAGGTTTGGCTGCCGAGCTACAACGCCTACAAGGAGATCAGCTCCTGCTCCAATTGCGGCGACTTCCAGGCCCGTCGCGCCAACATCAAGTATCGCGACCCCGAGAATTTCAAGGGTTCGCGCTACCTGCACACCCTTAACGGTTCCGGTCTGCCGGCTGGTCGTACCATGGCTGCCATTCTGGAGAACTACCAGAACGCCGACGGCACCATCACGATCCCCGAGGTTCTGCGTCCCTACATGGGCGGCAAGGAGAAGCTCGTTCCCTACAGGGGTGGCCTCGAGAAGATCGAGCCGGTCGCGTAAACTAGCTGCATAGGCGATTTGCGAGGGCGCTCCTTTTAGGGGCGCCCTTTTTGTGTACGGCAATACCATGCCGTGCGGACAGCTCAATAGAAAACACACGAACAACTGTTCTGTATACAGCCATCTACCTGCTATGCTTTTGCTAAATAAGAGCGAGAGAAAGGGGACGCGATGGAGCTGTTTAATGATCGGGTGGTTTTGTTTGAGAGCGACGAGGGCGGGGAGTACCTGCTTGTAACGTGTGAGCCGTCTGGCATGGGCGGCCTGGTGGTTCGGCAGACGAGCGAGGGGCCGTTGACACAATGGTGCTTTGAGGAGTCGCCGCATGTGGTCGAGACCTTTGTGACGCACGAGGGACTTGTGGCGCTGGAGCACTTCTATGGAGTTGGGACTTCCAACCAGGTCGCGCGCATGTTGAGCATCTCGTTTGCCGATTATGATTGCGCCCAGCGGGTGAGATCGCTCCTGAGGGAACTTGATGTCAAGTTTGACGTGATCGAAAAGCCAATCGATCGTACGGGGAACGGCGGTATATGCGGAGCAGCATGACAAAACTGCGTTTCACAAAAAAGTTTGAGATTGTGCTTGACTCCAATAAGCTAAAGTGGTTTTATATGTCTTGCGCTGCGGCGTTACCTCAGCTGGATAGAGGGTCTGACTACGAATCAGAACGTCATAGGTTCGAATCCTATACGCCGCACCATTTGAGATTAAAGCCCCCGGCAACGGGGGCTTTTCTTTTACGTAAGCAATGCATGGATTCGAACCTCGGTCGAGGCGCGGGCGTAAAGCGGACTATTTCCTGTCGACTCGTGTAAGATTCCGAGTAGGTGTCGCGGCCCATCCGCGACCACTCTTTCTCTCAACGACCGATCAGGGTGATATTTCGTGGCAGAGCGTCCGACATACAAGCTCAGGTTTCTCGATCCCAAGAAGCGCTTTCCGGCGATGCCCGAGCAGCCTGCGGGACGCTCATATGGCGTGGTCTGGAAACTCTTTGGCGAGGATCAGCATGAATCTTGTTATGTCGTCGAGTTCGTTGGCAAAAGTCATGTGTCGCTTTTGGGCTACGTAAGCGTTTCGGGTGAGGTGTACAAGGTGGACCGCCCCGTCAGCGAGGCTCCGCTGCCCAACGATCCCGACATGGAACTGGTCCTTGACGAGTCGGATTCTAGTATTGGTGAGATTATGGTAAGGGAAGCCAACGGTGCAATGCGCGCGTGTGCGCAAAGTGCCGGCTCTCCCGAAGGCCCCATGCGCGAGCAGTCCGACCACGAGACATGGAATTCGACTCGCGCCCTTCCTTACGGCGAGTTCATGGCCTCGATGTTCTTGCGCTACGTGATATTTGCCAACTCCGAAAGCGCTATTGCGAACACGGCGGGCGTCGACGGTCTCGATGCGGACATGCAAAACGTTGTCGACAAGATCAAGCTCGTAAAGTTGTCCGAGCCGGTCGAGGTGTTTTTGGGCTTTAACACGGCACCGCTCCCCGATGCTATCGAGACGCTGCTTTACCGCGTTGACCATGCCGAGAATCCGAGCGGTATCGAGCGCTATGCCGCCGCCCTTATGAGCGAGGTCGACTTGCCCCGTCTGCGCACCATTGCCACCAAGTCCGAAATGAGCCTAGCGCGCATCGACCGGTCAAAGCTTTTCTATCTCAATTTTGATCGTAGCCTGCTGGACCAGGACGAGATTGACATGCTGCTTGCCATCGAGTGCCGTCTTAACCGCCTCTCCGGCATCCTTGAGCGCATCGGGGCCGGATTGGCCCCTGCGGCATCCTCGCCGAGCCTTGAGGGCTGCGCGCTCTTTGATGCGTGGCATATCGCCAAGACGACCAACGATGTTCCCCGACTGCTCGATACAATCTCGAGCGATAACCCGTGGGGCAAGCCGGGAACGGTGGCCTGCCAACCTGGCGGTGAGTGGGACGTGCGTACCCGTTTTGCGCGCATTGTCGAGGCGCTTAACGTGGTCACGCGGCTCGACTATACCTATCGGGCAAACGTTGCCGAGGGGATTATGCTCGTTCGGTTTGGGCAGTCTGTCGTTGATGCCATGCCGCAACGTGAATACGACGCTCAGGATGACGCCTGGCGCGAGCTGGACGAGGACACGCGCGCGATCTGGGCCGCGGAGCACGATGCACGCGTGGCACTCACGCTTGCGGCAGCGTGTTTTGCTGCGGGCACCTGCATCACGCGCTGCTATGTGCAGATTGCTGCTCCCGACAGTGAGCGGGGCGAGCGCGTTGTCACAACGTATTTCTTTGGGCGCGCGGCCTATCTGGCCGATTGCGTGCCTGTCGCCAAGGATCTTGAGAGCATGGACATAGACGATATGCCGTGCAAGCGTGTACTTGAGGCGTATGAGTCAACAGCTCCGGCGACGATTGAGCCTGCGGAGGTTCATGCTCGTCCGCGTGATGACCATCGCGCGCTGCCGCCGGCGCTGCGCGATCTGCTGCTTGCCGATACGGCTGACGAGTTGGAGGTCATGGAAGAGGACGACGACCCATACGTGGCCCGTGTTGTTGAATTGCGCGAGCAGGCAAAAGTCGACCGTACAGGTGCTTTTGAAGGCTTTTCCCGTCTTGTCGAGGAGTTGGAGGCCAAGTGCGCCGTCGCCGAGCTTTTGGCGACAGGTCCGGTTCAAACGCAGTTTTGCGATAACCAGCTGGTGCGCATGGTGTTACCGGTGTTGGAAGAAGACCGCTCTGTGCGAATTCTTCGTGCGCCCGATGCGCTGTACTTTGCCCAGCACGAGATCTGCAGCTTTTACGCCGAGCAAGAGGACTTTGAACGAGCGCTACCCGAGGTGCGCCATCTTTACGATCTGGCGCGCTCGTCCATGCAATCGCACTTTGCGCTCATCAACGTGCTTGCGCGTCTGGAGCGCTTTGACGAGATTATCGAGGTGGCGCGCCACGGTCTACGTATTGCCAGCGATCGTTCTGCAATTGGCTACCTGTTCTATCGCTTGGCGTTTGCCTATTGGAATTGCGATCAACTCGACCTGGCGCTGGCTTGTTACCGTCTGGTGCCGCGCGGCGAGGAGTCGGGCAGCAGCGCGCTGGAAGAAATGCAGGGCCTTATGAACGAGATGGGCGTCAGCGAGCCTCCGACGTTCGAGGAAGCGGTCGAGACCATCCGCAAGGCTGGACTCGAGCTGCCGCCAGTGTCCGCCGTGACGAATCAGCTGGCAGATGCCGCTGTGCAACTGGTCGACAACGGCTTCTTTTTCCTTGCACGCGGTTGTATCTTTCAAATGTGGCGCACCATGGGCAACGACGAGCTCGGCTCCCTCAACCGCTCGCTGGGGTAGGTGAAGCTTCCAGGGAGGAAAGGATGCTAGGCAATTAGAAAATTTCCTCTTGCCCATCCTTGGCTGTTTGGTTACTATAGAACGGCTGTTACGGAGAGCTGACCGAGAGGCCGAAGGTGCTCGCCTGCTAAGCGAGTATGCCCCAAAAGGGCATCTGGGGTTCGAATCCCCAGCTCTCCGCCAGTATGACTTGAAAGAAGGGTTCCATTTGGGGCCCTTTTTTTAGTTGAACTACGTTAGCTGGGGATTCGAACCCGAGAGGGCACGGGCGTTAAGCAAACGCGAAAGCGTTTGTAGCCCGTGGGCGAAAAGCCGCCAGGCTTTGAAGCCGGAGGGCATGCGCAGCATGCCCGGACATCCCCAGCTCTCCGCCAGTACGAGTTTGAAGAAGGGTCCCATTTGGGGCCCTTTTTTTGTGCGGAGAAAGGAGGCTGGGGATTCGAACCCTCAAAAATGAGGCGCCCCGTTGGACGCCTCATTTGGTTCGATGTGATATCGCTCCGGCCCTACACCTCGGGTGCCTTGGCTACGGTCTCGCTCTCTGCCGCAAGTGGGCGGTTGTCGATGCGGCGGCCCAGGCGGTCGAGCTTCACAAGGAGCCATTCAATGGGATTCGGCCCTGCGCCTTCCTCGTCGGCAACCAGGTCCACGACGGCAATCTTGGTGCCATCCTGCTTGAGCGTCACACTGCCTACCTTGTCGCCCACATGCACCGTGCCCGAAAGATCGTCGTAGCTAACCTTTTCGGTCACCTCGCCGGCAAGGGAAAACACGGTCGCTTGCGCCGTGGGATCGGCGAGCGTGGCGTCGATCGTCTTATCCGTCCAGTCGGTTTGACTAATGCGCGCCATAAGCGGGTTGCCGTTGGCAGTCTTTTCCTGCGTGTTGGCGATCGCGACCGTCGCCTTGTGGCCGTAGTACCAATTGGCAAGGGTTGCGGTATCGGTAAAGCGCTGGTCGGTGGTGGTGGAGTTCAAAACGACGGTGTAGATCTCGTCGCCATCGCGGTTGTAGGCACCCGTAAAGCAATAGCCTGCATCGTCGGTGGTGCCAGTCTTGCCACCGATGTTGCCATCTTGGCCCAGCAAATAGTTATGCGTGTCCATGGAATGCGAATGGTCGGTGCCGTCGGCGCCCGTGACCTCGATCCAGGTATCCTCGCTCGCTACGACCTCGCGGATCGTGTCGTTTTTCATGGCCTCCTGCATCATCAGCGCTACGTCGTGTGCGGTCGAGTGCATATCGCCAGCCCACTCATCAAAGTCCAGACCATGCGGGTTTTCAAAAAGCGTACCGGTGCAGCCGAGCTTCTTAGCGCGCTCGTTCATGGCCTTCACAAATGTGGCCTCGGCGTTTTTGGTCTTAGGGTCGATCTTCTTGCCCACATATTCGGCGAGCACGATGGCGGCGTCGTTGCCCGAGGGAATCATCAGGCCGCGCAGTGTCTGCTCCACGGTAAGCTCGTCGCCTTCGAGCAAGCCGGCGGTCGAATTACCCACGGTGGCTGCGGCGTTGCTCACCGTGACCTTCTCGTCCATCTTGCAATTCTCGACGGTTAGGATTGCGGTCATGACCTTGGTGATCGAGGCAATCTTGACCTGCTCATCGGCGCCGCGCCCATAGTAGACGGTGCCGTCTTTGCCCATGACGAGGGCATTGGTCGCATCGATATCGGGCAGGTTTTCGGCCGTGATGCCGCGCGCATCGGCGGTTTTGCCGCAAACATTGTCGGTCGTGAGCACTTGGGCGCCGGCGACGGTGGGCACGCCGGCGGCAAGGGCGATAGCGCAGACAAAGCTGGCGGCAAGCTGGGCTGAGCGCTTTGCAAAAGAGGTGAGGGACTTCACGGATTTCGCTTTCGACGGGATGGTCTCTTCTGGAACTAGAGTATATCGTTTGCCGGCGTCGGCGATCATCGCGTGCGTGCGTGGCCCACATCCGCTCCCGAACGGGCACAAGGGTGCTTAAGGCCGACTTAATCACCCACGCTTGTTGTGTGTGGCGTGCGTCGCCTCGGGCATAATGGAGCGCGAGAGGAGCACGCATGAATGAGCGCATACTGGTAGTTGATGACGAGAAGGCCATCGCCGACTTGGTTGGTATCTACCTTACAAAAGAGGGCTTTGACGTACAGGTTGCCTATAGCGGGGCCGATGCTGCCAAGGCAATCTTGGAGCAGGAGTTCGATCTGGCGCTGCTGGATGTCATGCTGCCCGATATCGATGGATTTGAGCTGCTGCATACGATCCGTTCCAGCCATACCTATCCTGTGATCATGCTGACGGCGCGCGATGCCCAGCAAGACAAGATCGAGGGCCTTTCGCTTGGCGCGGACGATTACGTGGTCAAGCCGTTCCGCCCGCTGGAGCTCATCGCGCGCGTGCACGCTCAGCTTCGCCGCTACACCAGCTACGGTAGCCGTGCACAGGCGGCCGAGTCGCCGACCATTCAGCTCGACGGCTTGGAGATCAACCGCGACGCTCGTTCCGTGACGGTGGACGGTGCGCCGGTACGCCTCACACCCACCGAATATTCAATCTTGCTGTATCTGGTCGAGCATCGCGGCAGCGTGGTGGCCGTGGAGGACCTGTTCCGCGCGGTGTGGAACGAGGATTTTATGCCCGGCTCCAACAATACGGTGATGGTGCACATTCGCCACTTGCGCGAAAAGATCGGCGACGACGCACAAAAGCCGCGCTTTATCAAAAACGTCTGGGGCGTCGGCTACATCATCGAATAACGCTTTTCGCTTGTGAGGATCTTGATATGACAAAAGACGATAGGCAAGCGTTCGAGGTGCCCGATCGGCTCTTTGAATACGTGAGGTCGGTCGTCGACAACCGCGCGCTTGCAACGGTGCTGCTCTTTTTGCTGAGCCTGCTGCTGATTGGCATTGATAACATCGTCGGAATCTTGGCGGTGCTGCTGGTCGGCTTTTTGCTGATCGATCGATTTGAGATCGTGTGCCGCTGCGTGGTGATTGGCGGCGCCGCGTGGGCCATGACGTTGGCGATTGGCGCCATGGCGCTCGGCGGCATCGAAGGGCCGGTGTTGTTCGATGCCGGCTTTGTATTCAACATGCTTGGCTTTGTGCTGGCGCTTGCCGTGTGCGTGCTGTTTTTGTGCGGCCGCGCCCTGTACTACCAGGGCTACGAGCAGGGCGAGCAGCATGCCGATTGTGTGCTGGCTGCTCGTATTCAAGATCGCCTGATCGATCACCCCGACACCTGGGACAACATTGACGGCGACTTCTTGGAGGTCGAGGGCGCCCTTAACCGCGTGCGTGACCGTGAGCGCAAGGTGCAGCAAGCTCTGCGTGACGAGTCGCATCGCAAGGACGATCTGGTCACGTACTTGGCGCATGACCTACGCACCCCGCTTGCCAGTGTGGTGGGCTATCTTTCGCTGCTGCAAGAGGCTCCTGAGTTGCCGGTTGAGCAGCGTGCGCGCTTTACGGGCGTGGCACTCGACAAGGCCCACCGGCTCGATGCGCTCATCGAGGAGTTCTTCGATATCACGCGCTTTGACTTCCACGATATCGTGCTCACGCGCGGCTATGTTGATCTGGGGTTGCTGCTGGCTCAGGTGGCTGACGAGTTCTATCCCATCCTCAACGAGCAGCATAAGGAAGCCCAAGTTGATATTCGCGAGGACCTGACGGTGCTCGTGGATGGCGACAAGATGGCTCGCGTGTTCAACAACATCATGAAAAACGCCGTCGCCTATAGCTATGAGGGCTCGACTATCACGATTGAGGCCGGGCGCCAAGACGATGGCGGCGTGCGCGTGCGCTTTATCAATCAGGGCGATCCTATCCCTGCGGCTAAGCTCAAGGTGATCTTTGAGAAGTTCTATCGCCTGGATGCGGCGCGTGCGACCAATCGCGGTGGTGCCGGTCTGGGCCTTGCTATTGCCAAGGAGATCATCGCGGCACACGGCGGTACCGTTGCATGTGAATCGACGCCCGAACACACGATATTCACCATCGAGCTGCCCGCCGCATAGCCAGCGTGCCCTTACAAACACTTGACAATGCGCTCACGTGCATATGAGCCGCGATTTCTACTATCGATACTGCTGAATTGATATCGATGTGGAGGTATGCGGTATGACGGCTGCTGCGGCTGTGGAGCCCACGGAGCTTGAAGAACTCATGGAGGCGCAGGCCGAGGCCGCGCACGAGCGCGAGGTTGGGGATGCGACTCGCCCCACGGCAGAGGATCTTGCCGCCTCGCCGACGCGCATCGACGTCGAGGGCCTCGACCTGTTCTATGGCGACCATCATGCGCTCAAGGACGTGAATATCAAGATCCGCGACAAGCAGATCACCTCGTTTATCGGGCCTTCGGGCTGCGGAAAGTCCACGTTGCTGCGCTGCTTTAACCGCATGAACGACGGCATCAAGGATTGCCGCATCGAGGGCAAGATTGCGCTCGATGGTCAAGATATCCTGGGCGATTACGACATCTGCCGTTTGCGCCAGCGTGTGGGCATGGTGTTCCAGCGCCCCAACCCGTTTCCCATGAGCATCTATGACAACGTTGCGTATGGTCCGCGCGGCATGGGTGTGCGCGACCGCGTCGTGCTCGATGAGCTGGTCGAGGACTCCCTGCGTCGCGCTGCGCTATGGGATGAGGTCAAGGACAAGCTCAAGGAGTCGGGCCTGGGTCTTTCGGGTGGACAGCAGCAGCGCCTGTGCATCGCCCGCGCGCTTGCCGTGCAGCCCGACATCCTGCTGATGGACGAGCCGACCTCGGCACTCGACCCTGTGTCGACGCTCGTGGTGGAGCAGCTTGCCTGCGAGCTCAAGGAGACCTGCACGCTGGTGGTCGTGACGCACAACATGCAGCAGGCCGCGCGTATTTCCGATTCGGTCGCATTCTTTTTGCTGGGTGAGCTGGTGGAGCACGCGCCTACCGCGCAACTCTTCAAGAATCCGTCCGATCCGCGCACGGCGGATTATTTGACGGGGCGTTTTGGCTGATACCATCTAGTAAAGGTACCTTTAGGGTTAAGATGCGGTCATGCCGGCCGCAAAGGGGTTCAACATGATCTATTACGTCGAGGACGATGACAACATCAGGGATTTGACGGTCTATGCGCTGCGCAAGCAGGGGATTGAGGCCGAAGGCTTTTCGTGCGACGGTGAATTTAAGGCCGCCGTGGCGCGACGGGTACCCGATGCCGTCCTGCTCGACATCATGCTGCCCGATACCGATGGCTTGGCGATTATGCGTCGCCTGCGTGCCGATCGCCTGACGGCGACGGTGCCCATCATGATGCTTACCGCCAAGGACACCGAGCTCGACAAGGTGATGGCGCTCGATGGCGGTGCCGACGATTACCTGACTAAGCCGTTTTCGCTCATGGAGCTCGCCAGCCGCTGCCGCGCACTGCTGCGTCGCGGCGGTATGGTCAAACAGGCAAGCGATGTGCTCAGCGTGGGCGACATCGTGCTCTCGCCCAGCCATCGCGAGGTGACCGTTGCCGGCGAGCCGCTTAAGCTCACCCTGCGCGAGTTCGACCTGCTCGAGTACCTCATGCGCAAGCCCGGCGTGGTTTTTACCCGCGAGTCGTTGCTGCAGAGCGTGTGGGGCTGGGACTTCGACGGCGGTTCGCGCACCGTTGACGTGCACGTGCAGACGCTTCGCCAAAAACTGGGCGAGCATGCCAGAGCCATCGAGACTGTACGCGGCGTGGGCTACCGCTTGGCCGAGCCTTCTGCCGGTGATGGTGCCGAAGGTGACGACACCGCGGCCACCGCATCAGAGGAGTAACCCGTGGTCTTCGCCCCCCAGGGAAAACATACGCTGTCGCACCGCGTTTTTGTGACAATCTTTGTCTGCGCCATGGCGGTTATCGTGGCGTTTACGGTGCTGGGCGCGTTCTTTGTGCAAAACACCTTGGCGGATGCCACGAGTGCCAATCTGGCGCAGGAAACCGAGCTCATTGCTGCCGCCCTCGACGAGCAGCAGGAGCCCATCCCGTTCTTGCGTAGCCTCGATCGTGAGGACTTGCGCATCACGCTGATTAACAAGGATGGATCGGTTGCCTACGACAACGAGGCGTCGCCTTCCACACTGCCCAACCATGGCGATCGCCCCGAGGTCATCGAGGCCTTTGAGAGTGGTTTGGGTTCCGCGGAGCGCGCAAGCTCTACGCTCGACGAGATCATGCTGTATCGCGCCGTCGCCCTTGATAACGGCCAGGTTGTCCGCTTGGCGCAGGCCCAGCCTGGCGTTGCGGCGATTTTGCTGTCGATGGTGGCGCCGATGCTGCTTATCGCAGCAGCGGGTGCGGTACTCTCGTTTTTTATGGCGCGCCGCGAGTCCCGTGCCATCATCGCGCCGTTGCAAGAGGTGGATTTGGACCACCCACGTCGTAGCTATGAGCACGCCTATGCCGAGATGGTCCCCATGCTTGAGCGTATCGAGTCGCAGCGCCAGGAGCTCAAGCGCCAAATGGCGGTGCTGGCGGACAACGACCGTATGCGCCGCGAGTTCACGGCGAATATCACCCATGAGCTCAAGACGCCGCTTACGGCGATTTCGGGCTATGCCGAGCTCATCGCAAATGGCATGGTCGAGGGCGAGGACGACCTGCGCAACTTTGGCGGTCGCATCTATCGCGAGGCGGGCCGCTTGGCAGCGCTTGTCAACGACATCCTTACGCTGTCTAACTTGGACGAGGCCGAGCGTGCAACTGAGGGCGAGGCGGTGCCCATTGGGTCCACGGAGCCTATTGAGCTCTCGCGTGCCGTCTACGCGGTTGAGCAGCGTCTTGAACAGGTCGCCCGTCAGGCGAATGTGACGATAAGTCATGAGACCAAGCCTGTGGTCATCGAAGGCGTGTCGCGCTTGGTCGACGAGCTCATCTATAATCTGGCAAGCAACGCCATCCGCTACAATCGACCCGGAGGTACGGTTACGCTGCAGTGCGGCACCGACGACGAAGGCCATCCGTTCCTCGCGGTCGCCGACACGGGAATCGGTATCGCGCCTGAAGAACAGGGCAAGGTATTTGAGCGGTTCTATCGCGTGGACAAGAGTAGGTCCAAGGCACGCGGCGGAACCGGCCTGGGGCTTGCCATTGTCAAGCATGCGGCCCTGTATCATCACGCCACGCTCGATTTGTCGAGCGAGTTGGGCGTGGGAACCACCATTACGGTGACGTTTCCCATACAGCAGGACGAGCCATTCGCATAGCGATACAACATAGATATTGATGCAGACGCCGCATTTGACTTTCGGGTGCGGCGTTGTTGTGCAATTTTACGATTGCTTCCGACATTTTTACAGGAGAGCCTGTTTCTTATGTATAGAGTTTGGTCTCGGTAAAAAGATGCGATAACATACGGACAGTTTTGTCAATCCGAACTGGGGAAATGAAAGGCAAGCTGCATGACCCTTCTCGAACTGTTCCAGCTGCTGAAGAAGCACCTTCAGCTGGTCATCACCCTTCCGGTGGTCTGCGCGATCGCCATGGGCATCGTGTCCTTCGTTGCGATGGACAACACCTATACCGCGACGACGAGCATGTACATTCTCGCCAAGACCGACGATAGCGGTCAGATGAGCTACAACGATCTCTCGGCGAGCCAGATGCTTTCCAACGATATCGCCACGCTGCTGGATAGCGATAGCGTTAAGAGCGGCGCCGCCAATGAACTGGGCCTCACCGATCTGGATGACTACAAGGTGTCTGTTTCCTCCGAGACCACCACGCGTGTCATTACGCTTTCGGTTACCGGCACCGATGCCAAGGAGACGGCTAAGGTCGCAAAGGCCATGGCCAGCTCGGTGAGTACGGTCGCTCAGAACGTCGGCGCTGCCCAGAGCATCAACGTTATCGACGAGGCCAAGACCCCCGAAGCCCCCAGCGGCCCCAAGCGCACGCTGTATATTGCCGTCGCGTTCCTCGCCGGTATCTTTATCGCAGTTGCCTATGTCGTTTTGGCAGACATGCTCAATACCCGCATCCGCGGTGCCGAAGAGGCAGAAGAGCTCCTGGGCATTCCCGTTGTTGGCCGAATTCCGGCTATGAAAGGTGGTAAATAGGCATGGCTAAGGCAAAGAACACCGATAAGCTCGTTGTACAGAATGCCGCCAAGACCCTTCTGGCCAACATCCGCTTTGCGAGCGTGGACGACCCCATTCGTACCATCACCGTTACCTCCTCGATTCCCAACGAGGGCAAGTCTACGGTTTCCATCAACCTTGCCCAGGCTATCGCCACGAGCGGCAAGTCCGTGCTCCTGGTCGAGGCCGATATGCGCCGCAGGTCTCTTTCCGATATGCTCGGCGTTCGTTCGCGCGGCGGACTCTATGCGGTCCTTTCCGAGCAGATCTCCATTGACCAGGCAATTGTCGAGACGGGTCAGAAGAACTTCTACTTCCTCGATGCCGAGCCGCATATTCCCAATCCTGCCGACATCATCGTCTCTCATCGCTTTGCCAAGCTGGTAAAGGCACTGTCTGCCAAGTTCCAGTACGTCATCTTCGACGCTCCTCCGGTAGGCACCTTCATCGATGCTGCCGAGATCGCAAGTCTGACCGACGGTGCGCTTTTTGTCGTGCGTGAGGATTTCACCAAGCGCGAGGAGGCGCTCAACGCCATCGGTCAGCTTAAGAAGTCCGAGAAGGTCAAGCTCATCGGTACCGTTATGAACTACTGCGAGACCGAGACCAGCGAGTACTACTACTCCTACTACACCAAGGACGGTAAGAAGGTGAAGAAGGGCTCCGACGATCAGGGGACTTCCAAAAAGGGCATCTTCACCAACCGAGCAAACGTTTAGTTGATTAAGGCTGACCTATGCGTGACATTCATTGCCATATCTTGCCGGGTGTAGACGACGGCGCCGCCGATCTCGATGAGAGCTTGGCGATGCTCGAGGCTGCCAAGCGGGCCGGTGTAACCAGAATCGTTTGCACTCCTCACTGCCGTGATCCCTATTTTGATTACGACAAGATGTGGGATGCCTTTGAGCTGCTGCGTGATAACGCTGACGGTTTTCCGCTCCAGATGGGCTTCGAGGTCAACCATCGAAAGCTTGTTGAGCTTGGTATCGATGCTGCGGAGCACTTGCATTTCGATGGAACCAACGAGTTTCTGCTCGAGCTTTCGACGCATGCCGATGCGTATGCGTTTAGAGAGTACGAGAACACGA
The DNA here is from genome assembly GCA_902474645.1 of uncultured Collinsella sp. GTDB lineage: Bacteria > Actinomycetota > Coriobacteriia > Coriobacteriales > Coriobacteriaceae > Collinsella. Next base: position 12,757 of record CABRWN010000005.1, on the reverse strand, counting down.
TTTACGATTTGCAGTGCCGTGGCTACCAGGTGATCATCGCTCATCCTGAGCGCTATCGTGCGGTTCAAAAGGATGTAAGCGTGGCGGAGCGTCTGGTCGATATGGGCTGCAAGCTGCAGGCTTCGGCGGACTTTATTGCCGGCGGTCGCTTTGGTCGCGAGAAAAAGCCGGCACAGCGTCTGTTCGATCAGAACCTGTACAGTTTCATCGCGAGCGATGCCCATAACGTGGGTCATTACGATTGCCTGGCGAAGGCTCGCGCGAAGTTTAGCGTGCGCGGAGCCCATTTTCGCTAAAATCTGTCCCTAACGTTCGCATTGAATGAAGGGGCAGCCATGGATATCCAACTTAAGACGGGATGCTTTGATGACGCGGCGTTGGTGCGCCGCGTCGTTTTTATGGACGAGCAGGGCTACGAGAATGAGTTCGACGCTATCGACGAGGATCAGAACTGCATTCATGTGACGCTCTATGTAGACGGCGAGCTTGCCGGTTGCTCGCGCGTGTTTCCCGAAGAGCTTGAGCGCGCGGCTGACGCAGAGGCTCCGGTGTCGCCGGCGTGCGACTTGGACGAAGGCATCGCAGCGGGGGAGACCTATATTATGGGGCGCGTGGCTGTGCTGCCGAGCATGCGCCGTCGCGGTCTGGCGAGCAAGATCGTCGAGGCCAGTGATGCCGCCGCGCGTGATGCCGGTGCCAAGCTCATAAAACTGCATGCGCAGGAATACGTGCTGCCACTCTATGCCAAGGCGGGTTACGCGCAGATCGCGCCGGTAGATTACGAGGATGAAGGTCAGCCCCACGCCTGGATGGCCAAGCGGGTCGAGGGTGGCAGATAGGGACGTTCCTTTTCTGCCGGCAGTTGGGGACACTCCTTGGCAATTGGCGCATCGGAGCGCTTAGACATACAGTTTTTCGATTCCATATGTATATATGCGCGCTAATGGGTTATAAAATCTAAGTCTGAACATAGCAGGTCTGCGATGCGGCTCGGGCAACCGGGCCGTTTTTGCGGACGGGGGTAGCGCGAAAGGACTGCATATGCGTCAATTTAAGACTGAGAGCAAAAAACTGCTCGACCTCATGATCAACTCCATCTACACCAATAAGGAAATCTTCCTGCGCGAGCTTATCTCTAACGCGAGCGACGCCGTCGACAAGCTCAACTTTAAGAGCCTGCAGGACCCGAGCGTCAAGCTCGACCAGGGCGACCTGGCTATTCGCGTCTCCTTTGATAAAGATGCCCGCACCATTACTATCTCGGATAACGGCATTGGCATGACCGCCGAGGAGCTCGAGCGCAATCTGGGCACCATCGCCCATTCCGGCTCCGAGGAGTTTAAGACCGAGAACGCCGAGCAGCAGGGTTCGGATGTCGACATCATCGGCCAGTTTGGCGTGGGCTTCTACTCGGCTTTTATGGTTGCCAGTCATGTGAAGGTCGTCAGCCGCGCCTATGGCGAGGATGTCGCCCATGTGTGGGAATCCGACGGTCTTGAGGGCTACACCATCGAGGACGGCGAGCGCGCCGAGCACGGTACCGATGTCATCCTGACGCTGCGCGAGAATGAGAAGCTCGATGCCGACGGCGAGGCCGAGACCTACGATCGCTTCCTGACCGAGTGGGGCCTCAAGAGCCTGATTCAGCAGTACAGCAACTATGTGCGCTACCCGATTCAGATGATGGTGTCCAAGAGCCGCCAGAAACCCAAGCCCGAGGACGCCGGCGACGATTACAAGCCCGAGTACGAGGACTACCAGGAGCTCGAGACCGTCAATTCCATGACACCGATCTGGAAGAAGCGCAGCTCCGATGTCGAGCAGAAGGACTACGACGAGTTCTACAAGTCCACGTTCCACGACTTTGACGATCCTGCGCGCACCATCAGCTTCCATGCCGAGGGCACGCTCGAGTATGACGCCCTGCTGTTTGTGCCGGGCCGCGCCCCGTTCGATCTGTACAGCAAGGACTACGAGAAGGGCCTGGCGCTCTACAGCTCCAACGTGCTGATTATGGAGAAGTGCGACGACCTGCTGCCCGACTACTACAACTTTGTCCGCGGCGTCGTGGATTCCGCCGACGTGTCGCTCAACATCTCGCGTGAGACGCTGCAGCAGAACCGTCAGCTCAAGGCCATTGCCAAGCGTGTCGAGAAGAAGATCACCGCTGACCTTGAGGATATGCGTGACAACGATCGCGAGGCCTACGAGAAGTTCTTTGAGAACTTTGGCCGCGGCCTTAAGTACGGCATCTACTCGAGCTATGGCATGAAGGCCGATGAGCTCGCCGACCTGCTGCTGTTCTGGTCTGCCAAGGAGCAGAAGATGATTACCCTAGCCGAGTATGCCAAGGGCATGCCCGAGGATCAGAAGGCTATCTACTACGCCGCCGGCGACTCGCGTGAGCGCTTGGCCAAGATGCCCGTGGTAAAGGGCGTGCTCGACCGCGGCTATGACGTGCTGCTACTGACGCAGGATGTGGATGAGTTCACCTTCCAGGCCATGCGTGAGTACGTTGCTGCCGATATGCCCAAGATTTACGAGGACGACGCTGCCCGCGAGGCTGCCGAGAAGGCTGTGGCCGACGGTGCCGAGCCCGAGGTCGAGGATCGTCATCTGGAGCTCAAGAACGTCGCGACCGGTGATCTTGACCTGGCGACCGAGGACGAAAAGAAGGAGGCCGAGGACGCCACCAAGGAGAACGAGGACCTCTTTAATGCCATGAAGGAGGCGCTCGGCGACAAGGTCGAGAAGGTTGCCGTCTCCGCGCGCCTGACCGATGCCCCCGCTTGCATCACCACCGAGGGCCCGCTTTCGCTTGAGATGGAGAAGGTACTCCAGAAGGGACCCGAGGGCGCGCCCGACGGCATGCCCAAGAGCCAGCGCGTGCTCGAGCTCAACGCCAAGCACCCGGTCTTTGACAAGCTTGTCGCTGCCCAGAAGGCAGGCGACGCCGACAAGATCAAGCAGTACTCCGGTCTGCTCTACGATCAGGCCCTGCTGGTCGAGGGTATCCTCCCCGAGGATCCCGTTGCCTTCGCGGCGGCTGTTTGCAACTTGATGTAGTTGGGTCGTTACGCGGTTTTACCAAACCGCGTAACAGCTCGACGCTGCCCTTCGTTCCGCCGTTCTAACGAACGGCGGACCAGCCGACGCTGCGCGGGCACCAGAGCGACAACTTGTCATTCAAAGAGGACGGCATGACCAGAAGGTCTATGCCGTCCTCTTTTCATGCCAATTTGTTCGCTCTGGTGCCCGCTCGCTGGCATTACCAAAACATCGGCGGTCCAATAATGATCCCTTGGGAACAGGGGAAAGTAGTCATTGGGGACGTTTTTGTTTGACTAGTCGTTTAAGAACGTCCCCGATGACTATTTGAACTGCTAATTTGTGCGGGTTGTGATTTTGTGACCTGCTGAAATTAAAGATACTGTACAACTGTACGCTAACTTATCTTCGTAGTATATTGCTACCCGCAAAACTCAGCACCATTGTGCCGCGAGGCACTAAAGCGCCTACGTACAATGGTTGTCGATAGTACGATTCGATTCAACGACAGGATGGATGGTCCAAGCGTGAGTCTCGGCAGCAAACTATCCAACGCAAAGGTCTCCTTTGCGATCTTTAAACGTGACATCAAGCGATTGCTCGTGAACCCCGTCGCCTTGGTGGTTACCCTCGGCGTGTGTGTTATTCCCTCGCTGTATGCTTGGTACAACATCGTGGCAAACTGGGATCCGTACGGAAACACCCAGGGCATCAAGATTGCCATCGCCAACAACGACCAGGGAACCCAAAACGACCTGGTGGGCGAGCTCAATGCGGGCGACCAGGTCGTCGATCAGCTCAAGGAAAACGATCAGCTGGGCTGGACCTTCGTCGACTCGGCGGCCGATGCCAAAGAGGGCGTCGAGAGCGGGGAGTACTACGCCGCCATCGTGATCCCCAAGAACTTCTCCGACAATCTTGTCTCGATGCTCGATGGCAATTACCGCCAGCCCAAGCTTACGTATTACGTTAACGAGAAGAAGAGCGCTATTGCGCCCAAGGTTACCGACACCGGCGCAAGCACCATCGAGGAGCAGATCAACTCGGAATTTGTCTCCACGGTGGGCGAGACCGTTGCCAGCATTGCCAAGGATGCCGGAGTCGATTTAAAGGACAAGGCAACCCAGACTCGGGATTCGTTGGCAAGTTCTGTCTCCGAGGCATCCGATACCTTGGGCGAGGTGCGCGATTCGATTGGCGACATGAATGCCGCTATCGATAAGACGAGTGGCGCTATCGCCTCGGCCGATGCGGCACTTGCCGGCATGCAGGGTCAGGCGCCGTCACTGACGCAAGCGATCTCTCAGGGCAACGACCTGCTGGGTGAAGCTCGCACCACGGCGGGCAACTCTATCGCCTCGCTCTCCAAGGCGCTCTCGGAAGGCAGCCTTGCGCTCACCAAGACGTCGGCCTCCGCGAACGCTGCCATCGGCAAGCTGACGGGCACGGTCACATCTACGACCACCCGTATCGACAACTCGCTCGAGTCTCTCCAAGCGACGATCGACCACAATAAGGCCGTTATCGGGCACTTGGAGATTCTCGCCAATGACACGTCGACAGGTTCCGAGGAAATTGACGCGCGCATTGTATCGACCATCAATACGCTCCGTGAGCAGAACGAGAAGTTGCAGAGCATCAAGGACGGTCTGTCCGCGCAGTCGAGCGCCATGGCGAATGACGCCGCGGCTGTTTCGGGCGCCAGCGACGCTATCAATAACGCAATCCAGACCGGTGCGACCAACCTTGGCCAGGCCCAAACAAGCCTGGGCCAAAACGCGCTGCCGAAGGCCTCGAGCGCGCTTGATTCCTTTGCCGCCGTCTCGGGCGATCTGACGGGAATTGTATCTGGCCTCACGCCCACGATTGCAAGCGCGCGCGGTACGCTTTCGCAGCTTAACGCTACGCTCGGCCAGGCCAAGACCACGCTGTCCCAGACCGATTCCTCGCTTGCCAAGGTCCAGGACAAGCTTGCGACCGCAGCCAATGACATCGCGGCGCTGCAGACCTCTGAGTCTATGGGCGAGCTCGCCGACCTTATGGGCGTCGATGTCAATGACGTGGCAGATTTCATGGCCTCTCCGGTCGAGCTGACGTCCAAGTCGATCTATCCGGTCAAGAGCTTTGGCTCGGGCATCGCTCCCTTCTACACCAATCTGGCGCTTTGGGTGGGCGGTTACGTACTCATCGCCATCTACAAGCTCGAGGTCGATCGCGAGGGCATTGGCAGCTTTACGGCGCGCCAGGGCTACTTCGGCCGTTGGATGCTCCTGGTGATCCTGGGCGCGCTCCAGGCCATCATCGTTACGGTAGGCGATCTGGTGATTGGCGTGCAGTGCATCAACCCGCTGCTGTTCGTGCTGGGCGGCATCGCCATCTCGTTCACCTACGTCAATATCATCTACGCGCTGTCCACCACGTTTAAGCATATCGGCAAGGCAATCGGCGTCATCCTTGTCATCGTGCAGATCCCGGGTTCGTCGGGCATGTACCCCATCGAGATGATGCCCGGCTTCTTCCAGTGGCTGCACCCGCTGCTGCCCTTTACCTACGGCATCAATCTGCTGCGCGAGACGGTTGGCGGCATGTACTCGTTTAACTACCTGTTTAACCTGTGCATCCTGGGCGTGTTCCTGATCGTGGCGCTCTTTATCGGTCTGCAGCTGCGTCCGCTGCTGCTCAACCTCAATCTGCTCTTTGATAAGCAGCTTTCCACGACGGGCCTCATGATCTGCGAGTCCAACGACCTGCCGCGTCAGCGCTACTCGCTGCGCACGGCCATGCGCGTCATGCTCGATTCCGATTCGTACCGTCGCGAACTGCTCGATCATGCGGTTGCCTTTGAACATCGCTACCCGTACTACATCAAGGGCGGTTTCGCCGCTGTAGTCGGCGTGCAGGTGCTGCTCTTCGTTTTGTCGACGGTTCTCGATATCGACAACAATGGCAAGATTATCCTGCTTGTCATTTGGATCATCTCGGTTATTGCCATCTGCGGCTGGCTTATCAATATCGAATATATCCGCGCGAGCCTCAATACCCAGATGCGCATCTCGGCGCTTTCGGATGAGGACCTGCGTCGCGAGATGCGCGAGCACACGGCCGCCATTCCTGCCGCCCGTCGCATGTTTGGTCTCAACGCCAGCGAGCGGGGCACCAAGGACAGCGAACAGCCCACGAGCCGTCTGCCGCATATCGGTGCGCATCGTAAGGCTCAAGATGCCGACGGCGTTGACAACGTAAACGGAAACGACGGGGAAACCGCCCCGCTCAGCAAGCACTCCAAAGGAGGTGAGGCATAAATGAAGAACATCCTGCATCTGTTTAAGCGTGATGTCCAAAACGTGTCTCGCTCCGTGATCGGCATGGTTGTTGTGATGGGCCTCATTATCGTGCCGTGCCTGTACGCGTGGTTTAACATCGCCGGCAGCTGGGATCCGTACGGCAACACCGGCAATCTTAAGATTGCAGTGGTCAACACCGACGAGGGCTACGAGAGCGATCTGATTCCCGTCGAGGTCAACGTGGGTGAAAACGTAACCGCCACCCTGCGCGGCAACGAGAACTTCGACTGGGTCGTGCTCAACAATCGCGAAAAGGCTATCGAGGGCGTCAAGTCGGGCGCATACTACGCCGCCGTCGTTATCCCTAAAACGTTTAGCGCTGACATGATGACGCTTTTCTCGACTGAGGTGAAGCACGCTGATATCGAGTTTTACGAGAACCAGAAGGCCAACGCCATCGCGCAGATCGTGACCGAGAAGGGTTCGAGCGCCGTTCAAAGCCAGGTTAACGAAACTTTTACCGAGACCATTACGAGCATCGGTCTTAAGACGGTGTCCAGCCTGCTCGATTACATGAGCACCGACCAGGTCAGCAACTTTATCGCCAACCTGTCCTCGACGCTCGGCGATTCGATTGGGGACCTGCGAGACGTTCAGGCCAGCGCAACATCGCTTGCGGGCATTTTGAGCTCCACGTCCGATTCGCTGACGTCGGCGAGCGGCATGCTCAAGCAGACCGGTGCCGTCGATGAGTCGACAAAGCAGCTCATGGAGCATGCCAAAAGCGGCATCGATGATTCCAAGGAAGCGCTCAAGGCCGCCAACGATGCCGTTGACGCGGCGATTGACGGAAGCGCGGGCTCGTTCGACAACGTGTCCGCCGAGTTCGCGAAGGCGTTCGATGCCGCGAACCAGCATGTCCACCTTACGGTGTCCCAACTCAACGATTCCGCTGCGGCTCTCAGTGCGCGCGCCAAGGATATCGATGCGATGGCCGATCAGCTCCGCAGCCTTGCCGACCAGGTGAGCAATGAGAATTTGAAGGACGGCCTCAAGTCCGCCGCGACGTCGCTGGGCAGAATCGCCGTTGAGTACCGCAACAATGCCAAGGATCTGGCGGCCACCGCGAAGTCTCTCTCCGATAGCATGGCCGAGGTCAACAACTCGCGTGCCGAGGTCGATCAGGCCATCGCCGATGCCAAGGCCGGCATCGCGGGCGCCAAATCCGATTACGATTCCACGTTCTCGGTTAAGGCCAAGGAGCTCAAGAAGACGGTTTCGGGCATCCTGGACTCGCTCGATGGCATCTCGGGCGATCTGGATAGCGCCGTAGACGGTCTGACCGACGCATCCGGTTCGCTGGCAAAGGGCCTCTCCAAGGCTGCAAAGCTGGTCAACAAGGCTTCCGATCAGCTGGGTGAAGCGTCGGACAAGATCAGCGCGTTTAAGGACGAACTCGACGGTGCCTTGATGTCGGATGACCTTGCGACGATCAAGACGATGATCGGCAACGATCCCGAGGGTTTGGCCGTGTCGCTTTCCGGCCCCGTCGCGCTCGACCGCAAGCCGGTCTATCCGATCCGCAACTACGGTTCGGCCATGGCGCCGTTCTACACGATTCTGTCGCTCTGGGTCGGTTCGATCGTACTGGCGGCCATGATGAAGGTCTCGGTTGACGATGAGCTTATCAACGAGCTCATCCCCGTGCGCCTGCACGAGATCTATTTGGGTCGTTACCTGTTCTTTGGCGGTTTGGCTCTGCTGCAGGCAACGCTCGTGTGCGCGGGCGACATCCTGTTCTTTGGCATTCAGTGCGACAACCCGCTGCAGTTTGTGCTGGCGGGCTGGGTTGCGAGTCTCGTGTTCTCCAATATCGTCTACACGCTTACGGTTTCGTTTGGCGATATCGGCAAGGCGCTCGCTGTCGTGCTGTTGGTCATGCAGGTCGGTGGTTCGGGCGGCACATTCCCCATCGAGATGACCGGCCCCGTGTTTCAGGCGATATATCCGTTCCTGCCGTTTACCCATGGCATCAACGCTATGCATGCCGCCATGGCTGGCGCCTACCATATGGAGTACTGGGTTGAGCTGGGTATTCTGACGAGCTATCTGATTCCGTCGCTTGCCCTGGGCGTCGTCTTCCGCCGCCCGGTCATCAAAGCCAACGACTGGATTATCGAAAAGCTTGAAAGCACGAAACTTATTTAGTGCAACAGCGTGACATTGACAAAACATTGAGGTTTACTCTGCCGACGCTTTAGCGGGGTGAATTGCGTGGGCTGCTTGGTTGTTGCTACAGTAGCGGGGCGTGCCGGGGGTCCGGTGCGCCCCGTTTTTATTTGACCATGAGGCGGCACGCAGCCATATGCGTGCGGACACCACGCCCAGATTGAGTGTGAGGATGTTCCATGGCCCAATACGCTGCCAGCGAAATCGAAAACATGCCCGATAGCCCTGTGGCCCGTGAGGATTTGGGCGCGGGCGGTATTCCCCGGGGCGCCGGCGCACGCTCTCCGCTGTTCTGGAAGGTTCTGCTACTTTCGGTGGCAGTCGTCTGGGGCTACTCCTTTACGACCATGAAGGACGCGCTCGACACCATTCCGGTGTTTGAACTGCTCTACGTGCGCTTTCTGCCTGCGGCGTTGGTCATGTTTGTCATCTTCCACAAGCGCATCATCGCGCACCTCAATGCCCGCAACCTTATCATCGGACTTGGAATGGGCACGCTAATGTGGGCCGCCTACGTCCTGCAGACAGTCGGCCTGGCGCACACCACGGCGGGCAAGAATGCTTTTTTGACGGGCACGTATTGCATCCTCGTGCCGTTCGCGAGCTATTTTCTGAGCGGCGAAAAACTCACCCGCTATAACCTGGGCGCGGCACTGCTGTGCTTGGCGGGCATTGGCTTGGTGGCCCTCGATAGCGTTGAATTCAACATAGGTGACGTCATTACGCTGGCGGGCGCGGTCTTCTTCGCCGTCCAGATGGCGGTGACCGCCAAGTACGGTCGCAAAATGGACATCAACGTCATCACGTTTTGGATGTTTGTGGGCAACGGCATGCTGAGCCTGATCTCGTCGCTGCTATTCGAGACCCAAGCGCCTCTGTCCGTTTGGACGCCGAGCTTTATCAGTGTGATGGCGTTTCTCTCGGTGGGCTGTACGTGCGTGGCCCTGCTCATCCAAAACGTCGGCCTGGCGCATGTCCCGGCCTCGACGGGCTCGCTGCTTCTTTCGATGGAGTCGCCTTCGGGCGTGTTGTTTTCGGTGCTGCTGATGGGGGAGGCGCTCACCTCGCGCCTGCTCGCCGGTTTCGTGCTTATCTTCCTGTCGATTATCTTGAGCGAGACTCACTTCGATTTTTTGCGCAAAAAGCCGCGCCAGCAATTGTAAACAACTTGTTGCGCCGCCCTCCCGGGGCGGCATTTTTTATACGCCACCCTTAAAGTTGTACCTTGCACTTTACGCTATCAAAGTGCTTGCTGCAAAAACGTTACTGGGGGGCATCTATGGCACCAGCTCTGTCCGATTTTCAACCGCAATCAGCGCCCAAGGCCACCGCGGCGGCGCAGGCCGCTATCGGTGACGGTCTTGTTGCAGAGGCTCAGGCTTTTGCAGGCGAGCTCGCTGCATGGCGACACGATTTACACCAGATGCCTGAGCTGGGTAATAGCCTCCCGCAGACCTCTGCGTATATCCAAGCGCGCCTGACCGAGATGGACATTCCATTTGCTACGCTCGTCGATGGTTCCTGTGTTGTGGGCCTTGTCGGTGTCGGTGCCACCGCGGCCCAAGGCAATGGCGTCTGCACGGACGAACAGGCCGGAACGGTCGTTATGTTGCGTGGCGACATGGACGCCCTGCCCGTTGTCGAGGAATCCGGCGAGCCCTTTGCATCCACCAATGGCTGTATGCACGCATGCGGACACGATATGCACGCGACGGCGCTGCTTGGTGCGGCGCGCCTGCTCAAGGCCCGCGAGGGCGAGCTCGTCGACGCCAATGCCACCGTCAAACTGTTGTTCCAGCCGGGTGAGGAGACCTTTGAGGGAGCGCGCGCTGCCATCGCCGACGGCTTGCTCGAGAACCCGCGTCCCCAGGCGGCTTTTGCCATGCACGTTAACAGCCAATCGCCGCTTGGCCTGGTGCTCTATGGGAGTCCGGCGCTCTCGGGCGTGTACGGTTTCCGCATCACGCTGCAGGGCAAGGGTGGCCACGGTTCCAGCCCCGAGATCTGCATCGACCCCATAACGGCCGGTGTGCATGTGCACCTGGCACTCCAGGAGCTTATCGCTCGCGAAGTGCCGGCGGCCAAGGAGGTCGCACTGACCGTGGGTAAGTTTGCCGGTGGCCAAGCGGCCAACGTCATTCCAGATACCTGCGTGCTGGAAGGCACACTGCGCGGCTTCGACGTCGAGCTCATGGAGCACCTCAAGACCCGCATCGCGGAGGTCGTCAAAGGTGTTGCCACGACCTATCGCACGCCGGCGACCATCGAGACGCTCTCGGATGTTCCCCCGCTCGTCCTCGATGACAACATGACCCAGGCTTCGCTTGGCTATGTGGGTGCGACGCTGCCCAAGGCCGCCTTCCTGCCGCTGTTCCACGCCATGGCGAGCGAGGACTTTGCGCTTATCTCGAGTGAGATACCCAGCGCGTACTTTACGATCGGCGCTGCTGTGACCGATTCGGACGAACACTTTGCCCAGCACCATCCCAAGGCACGCTTTAGCGATGCCGAGCTGCCGCTCGGCGCCGCGGCTTACACGGCGGTCGCTTTGGGCTATATCGCCGCCCACCGGTAGCACCCAACCTTGCCTTTCAAGCCTGCGGGCATGGCCATAAGGCCTATGCCCTTGTCTTTCAAGGCAATCTTGGGTGCTACCGGCGCCCGGCGCAGGCTATTCGTTTGTTTAAAAGGAGCAGTATGTCCCGGCAGCATAAATTCTTCCCCGGTTGGCTCGTCGTGGCCTCCGGCTTTGTCATCATGGCCACGTGCTACACGATTTTCGTTAACTGCATGAGCCTGTTTCAGCCGCTCATCGTCAGCGACCTGGGCATCACGCTTGCGCAGTACAACATCTCCAACGCCATCTCCACCGTGGTGAGCGTTATCGGCTCACTTGTGATCGGTCATGTTGCCGATAAAGTAAGCGGCCGCGTTTTGGGCTCCCTCACTGTTATCGCCACCTCTGCCGTTCTTGCCGGCATGAGTTTTGTCGGTGAGCTGTGGCAGGTTTACGTGCTCTTTGCCGTCTCGGGCTGCTTTGCCGTCGCCTCGACCCGCCTGCTCATTAGCCTTGTGACCGCCAACTGGTTTACGGCCAAGCGAGGCCTTGCCATCTCCATCGCACTTTCGGGCTCGGGCTTTGGCGGCGCTATTCTGTCTCCCATCTTGAGCTCGCTGATCGTGAGCGTTGGCTGGCGTTCCGCCTTCCTGGTGCTCGCGGCTATCTGCATGGTGGCGGCGCTGCCCATCACGGCCTATTCCTTCCGCACCAAGCCTTCCGAGATCGGCCTTAAGCCGCTCGGCGAGAACCCGGGCGATCCGTCCATTTCGACGGCCGGCGACAAGGACGAGCGCACGGCGCCCGAGGTTAACGTTGGCTGGTCTCGCATCAAGAAGAGCCCGGCGTTTTGGCTGCTTGTCGTCGCCTTCCTCTTTATGGGGCTCGTTAACGGCGCCGTCTTGCCCAACCAGGTCACCAATATGACGAGCGTTACCGTCAACGGCGCCAAGATCGTCACGGGCGGCCACGACCCCATGTGGGCAGGTACCGTGCTTTCGGCCTACATGGTTACCGTCGTTATCGCTAAGATCTCCCTTGGCGCCATCTATGATCGATTTGGCCTGCGTTTTGGCAATGTGTTGGGGTCCGTTGCGTGCATCGTCGCCTGCGTCGCCTTGTGCTTCCCCGCAACCGACCTCGGCCCCATCGTGGCTGCCGTGAGCTTTGGTATCGGAACGTGCATGGGCACCATTACGCCCACGATCGCTGCGTCTAAGCAGTTTGGCATGGCCGACCTGGGTAAGGTCACGGGCACTATTACCTCGCTCGAGATGGTCGGCGGTACCATGGGCGCCATCGTCTCGGGTGTGCTGTTCGACGCTACGGGCTCCTTTGCGAGCACCTGGATCGTGTGCCTGATGTGCTCCGTGGTTATGCTTGTGTTCCTGTTGGCGTCCGAGCCCATCGCTGCCAAGCTGCGCGCGAGCGTGGCGGGGGAGTAGACGTCCGTCGCTCTTTTCTGTTCGCCCCGTTCTGTCCGTGGTCGCCCTGGAAGCCGAATGGATGCTCGTACCATCATTCGGTTTCCAAGGCGGCCACGGGCCTACGAATGATCCGTTTTCCTCCGTCCCTAACAGATCATGTGACCCGAAGGGGTCGGAGGAAAGCGGATCGGCTGTCGCGGCGGCGCGTCTGG